>JACVRP010000675.1 GCA_014534385.1 Cyanobacteria bacterium Co-bin13 | reverse complement strand
GCGGTGTTTACCCGTGAGGGGCCGAACGAGTACCTGGGCAGCTTTGTCGTGGGCGGCAATGGCGACATTGACCAGGTAAATGAGTCCGACGGTCTGGACGTGATCAACGTGCCCCTGGGTCAGAGCTTCCCCAACGGGCTGCTGGTGCTGCAAGACGGAGCCAACGACCCGCAAAACCTGCTGGAAGACGACGAGCAGCTCGAAAACAACAGCACTAACTTCAAGTTTGTGCCCTGGGAGAATGTGGCTGGGTCATTTGCCAATCCGCTGCTGGTAGACCCCAGCAGCTTTGATCCGCGCAACCCGCAGCCGCAGTCGTTGGTGAACGGCGTGGCCAGCGGCGATGTGACTCAAGACTCGGCGGTGCTGTGGGCGCGTAGTACCTTCCTGGGAGAGGTCACCTTTGAGTATTCGACGACGGCAGATTTCGCCACCGTTGCGGGCACCGCCACCGCCACCGTGACCGACATTAACCAGCCGGTGAAAGTCGATATTGCGGGCCTGCAGGCGGGCACCGAATACTTCTACCGCGTCACTGATGCTGCCGGGGCCACCGAAACCGGGCGGCTTGTCACCGCAGCAGCGCTGGGCGAGCAAACCGGGCTGAAGTTCGGCATTTCGGGCGACTGGCAGCAGGCACCGCCCTACCCCATCCTCACCTCGGCAGCGGCCAGCAACCTCGACTTCTTCGTCAAGCTGGGAGATACTATCTACGCCGATTTAGAAACCCCGGCCACCCCCGGCGTCAGCCAGGCCAGAACCCTAGAGCAGTTCCGCGCCAAGCACAGCGAGGTGCTCAGCCCCCGGCGCGGCCTTAGCGCTACGGCAGACTTGCAGAAGACCACCCCCATCTTTGCCACCATCGACGACCACGAGCTGGTGGACAACTTTGCGGGCGGCGCGGCTCCGGGCGAGTCGCCGGATGCCCCTGATATTGGCTCCTCCCCAGATCCGCTCTTTACCGATGACGTAGACTTCGTCAACGACACCCAGGCGTATGAGGATGCGCTGCAGGCGTATCAGGAGTACCAGCCGCTGCGCGACCAGTTTTACAGCACCCCCGACGACCCACGCACTGATGGCGAACGGCAGCTCTACCGGGCGCAGAACTTCGGCAGCGACGCCGCCCTGTTTGTGCTCGACAGCCGCTCCTTCCGCGATGCCCAGCTAGCTCCTGCATCCCTCAGCAACCCCACTGAGTTTCTGGTGCAGACGTTTGACCCCAGCCGCACGCTGCTGGGCCGGGCTCAGGTGGAGCTGTTAAAGCAGGACCTGCTGGCCGCCGAGCAAAACGGCGTCACCTGGAAGTTTGTCACCATTCCAGAGCCGATTCAAAACTTTGGCGTGGTCAACGCTGAGGATCGCTTTGAGGGCTATGCCGCTGAGCGCACCGAAATCCTCAAGTTCATCGAGGAGAACGGCATCGACAACGTCGTGTTTATGGCGGGCGACTTCCACGGCACGATTGTCAACAACCTGACCTACCAGGAAGGCCCCGGTCAGGCCCAGATCGCAACGGGTGCCTTTGAGGTGGTCACTGGGCCCGTTGCCTTCTTCGACGGACGCTTTGGCCCAGCGGTGGCCAACATTTCCCTGGCGGCAGGGCTGCTGAGCGAGGCCGAGTTTGCCTTCTACAACAGCCTGCCCGTTGCCCCCGACACGGATAGCGCCCTCAACGACAAAGACGACTTCATCAAGCAGCTGCTAGTGGCCCAAACCAGCCTGTTTGGCTACGACCCCGTGGGGCTTAACAACCAGACCGAGGCCGAAGCCCGCATCGATGCCACCCTGCTCCAGGGCGACTACGTTGCGGTGCATAACTATAGCTGGACCGAGTTTGACATCGACCCCCTCATCCAAAAACTCACGGTCACGACCTACGGCATCGACGCCTACAGCGAGGCTGATTTCCTGGCCAACCCAGAGGCAGTGCTGGCCCTGGAGCCCAAGGTCATCAG
>JACVRP010000442.1 GCA_014534385.1 Cyanobacteria bacterium Co-bin13 | reverse complement strand
GCAGGTTTCAGGATCAACCGCGATATCGGCCCCAAAGGCTCGCAGCATGCGCTCACTGTGATCCCGCGACAGGCTGGGCTCGCTCACCGTGGTCTGCCCCTCGGTCATCAGCCCGGCTAGTAAAATGCACGACTTAACCTGAGCGGAGGCCACCGGCGACTGGTAATGAATGGGCTTGAGCGACTGACCCTGCACGGCCAGCGGTGCTAGCGTGTTGCCCTTGCGGCCCCAGATAGCGGCTCCCATTTCGTTCAAGGGCTTGATCACGCGGCCCATGGGTCGCGATCGCAACGAGCTATCCCCCGTCACCGCAAAAAATCGTCCGGGATGCGAAGCCAGCAGGCCCAGCATCAGCCGCAGCGTAGTGCCTGAGTTACCCGCGTCTAGAACCTCTAGCGGCTCCTGCAGATTGCCCAACCCCACGCCCTGCACCGTTACCCATTCCTGCTCTAGGTCCGAGAGCGTTACCCCCATCGCCTGAAAGCACTTGGCGGTGCTGCGCGGATCTTCTCCCAGCAGCAGGCCCTTGATGCGGGTCTCTCCCAGGGCAATGGATCCCAGCATGAGGGAGCGGTGAGAGATGGACTTGTCTCCGGGCACCTGAATGCGGCCCTGGAGCGCGACGCCGCCAGCGGGCATTTGTAGCGTGAGGGTCTGATGGGGAGCGGTTTCGGTAAGCTGGATTAGCGCAGTCATGGCGGTGCAGTGCAGTAGACCGTAGCCGATCCTACCGCTTAGCCGGCTCGAAAGCTGATTGGGTTAGCTGAACCGTCATAATGGATAGAGCTTTATTTGCCCAGAGATCTCTTGCCGCTACCTACCGTCGCCCCCTCACAGTCTGTTCACCTCACTGCCCCTGAGGCTCCTCTGGGCTACCCGCTCAGCGTGGCCCCGATGATGGACCGCACCGATCGCCATTTCCGCTACTTCATGCGGCAGATTACCCGGCAGACGCTGCTCTATACCGAGATGGTGACCAGTCAGGCCATTCTCCACGGCGATTTAGACCATCTATTGGGCTTTTCTCCAGCCGAAAAACCGCTGATCCTGCAGGTGGGCGGCGACGAACCGGCAGCGCTGGCCAAGTGCGCGCGAATTGCGGCTGACTTTGGCTACGACGGCATCAACCTCAATGTTGGCTGCCCCAGCGACCGGGTGCAGAGCGGCCATTTTGGGGCCTGCCTCATGGCTCAGCCGCAGCGGGTCGCCGACTGTGTGGCGGCAATGATGGCGGCGGCTGACCTGCCGGTCAGCGTTAAGCACCGCATTGGCATTGACGATCTGGATCGCTACGAAGACATGGCCCATTTCGTTGAGGTGGTGAGTGCGACGGGCTGCCGCTATTTCACGGTCCACGCCCGCAAAGCCTGGCTCAAGGGCCTCAGCCCTCGGGAAAATCGGGACATTCCACCTCTGCGCTATGGGGACGTGCATCGGCTCAAGCGAGACTTTCCTCACCTGTTTATTGAGATCAATGGCGGCTTTAAAACCTTGGACCAGGCGCGATCGCAGCTTGAGCAGGTGGATGCCGTGATGATTGGTCGGGCCGCCTACGACGAACCCTACAGCTTTGCGGCTGCGGATCACTCTATTTTTGGAGCCACGACTTCACCCCTCAGCCGCCATCAGGTAGCGGAGGCCATGCTGCCCTACATTGATCAGTGGCGGGCCCAGGGCCTAAAGCTCAGCACTATTACCCGCCACCTGCTGCTGCTGTTTGCAGGACAGCCGGGCAGTCGGGTCTGGAAGCGCCAGCTGACCGAACAGTCCTGCCGTCCGGGGGCCGGGTCGGAGGTGGTGCGGCAGGCGCTGGCGGTGGTGCCCGACCCGGCCAAGATCCCAGCTGAGATTTAGCGCTGCGATTGAGTGCTGGCAGTCGATGGTTTCCAGGTGAAGGGGTAGACGTACTCATCGGGAGAGGTTAGCGATCGCAACTCTGCCCCATTGGGCCGCACCGCATAGAGCATCTGGTTCGCTAGCTCCTCACCGACGCGCTCTCCGCTAAAGGCAATCCAATCGCCGCCGGGAGACCAGAGGGTGCTCATAACCTGGGCTAGAGGCTGTGGCATCAGCGAGGTAAACTCACCGGTTGCTACATCCAGCACAAACAGCTCCTGATTTTCAATCTTGCCCGAGGCCAGCGCGATTTTTTGACCATCAGGAGACCAGCTCAACGCATCATAAAACCCAGGGCGGCTCATGGTTCTAATCTCCCCAGTTGCGATCGTCACCATCTGCAGAGCTTCCCGATTGTCATAGGGGGGATCTAGCGGCTGGTAAAACGCAATGCGGCTGCCGTCAGGAGACCAGTAAATTCGGCTGCGATAGATTTGAAAGTCAGGATCGGGCGTGAGCAGGCGTCGGTTACTGCCATCAACGTTGATTACGTTGAGCCGCTGATTGGGATAGTTACCTTCAAAAAAAGCGAGCTGCTCACCATTGGGGGACCAGGCCAGAGGGCTACCCGCAGCGCCATAAGCACCAGGTTCAGTCGTGATGCGTTGGGGTTGAGCGGCACCGATAGTCAGCCTGTATAGGTGGCCTGCCTCAACATAGGCAACCTGACTGCCGTCAGGAGATACGTAGGGCCGGGAGCTTAAGTTGGCGGGCAACCCCGGTAGCCGCCGAGTGCTGGCGATGCCGGTGGCGTCGGAGACGTACAAACTCATGCCACCAGCCGAGGTGGAGGTGGGCGCTTCGCAGGCCTCTTCAATCAGCAGCGTTGTTCCCTGGTTAGCCCAAACCAGGTCTAGAGTAGGCAAATAGGTACACTGGCTGTCAAAAACCTGCGTTGGAGTGGGGCTGTTGGGGGTCCAAACGTAGACCTCTCTCAGGTTATAAACCGCCGCCAAACGGCCATCTGTAGACCAGGCCAGCTCATCAAAGGGCGCTTCCTCCCCGTTATCGGGCAGGGTGAGCAGCGTTTGGCGGCGGTCGCTAGTCGGCGTGATGGAAAACAGCGAGCTGATAACGGCGAAGGAGAGGCTATCGGCGCGCTCACTGGGGCCTGTTAACTCCCTGCCTGAGTCAGGGCCAGGCGTATTTTGGGGGGGCGAGACGGCTTGGGCCAGGTCTGCTTGGGCTGGGGTCAAGGCTGGTAGGGAAGGACTGGTCGCTTGCCCCAGCAGCACCATCAAGCTCAGTTCAATCACGGTGCCTAACCCTCGAAAAAGCTTTCAACATTTGATTTTAATAATTGCAGAGTTTGAGATATGACTGTTCGATCAGTGGGCCTGTTCCTGCAGTGAGATTTCTAGGCACAGCAAAGTGAGCTTTACTAAAGGTCAGTGATCTCCTT
>JACVRP010000560.1 GCA_014534385.1 Cyanobacteria bacterium Co-bin13 | reverse complement strand
TTTAGTGATCCCTTCTCCATGCCAGTAGTTCCCTACCGCTCTGACTGTCTGCTCTACGGCAATGCGATTCAGGCTTTTCTAACAGACTGTTACCAGCTCGCTATTCAAGACAATCAGCCCAAAGTCGCCAGCCTCAGTTTTGACCTGCCTCCGCTAGATCCGTTGGCAGTGCTGGCCCAGATCTCCGACTCCGAGGAGCGCCATTTTTATTTGGAGAATCCCGGCCAGGGCAGAGCGACCGTTGCCTTTGGCACCACCTTGGCCCACACCTCCGAAGGCAAAAATCGGTTTCGGCAAGCCCAGCAGTTTGTCGAAACCTGGACTCACAAAACTGTCCTACAAAAGTTTCAAACAGCCGCTCCACCCAGTCCCCGCTTTTTCTGCAATTTCACCTTCTTTCCCCAGCACCACAGCTCAGAGCCGCCTTTTCCGGCTGCTAGCGTATTTTTGCCCAGCTGGCAGGTGACCCGTCACCACCAGAGCTGTACCCTGACCGCCAATCTGCTGATCACGCCCGATGCCTTATTAGATGAGCTGACCCAGCGGGTGCTGCGGCAGATTGACCAGCTTGAGCAGCTAGCAGCTAGCGGCAGTCACGGGTTCCGGGCTGCTGCTATGCCAGGCCCGGTTTTGCAAACCGCAACGGTCGCCTTTAAGCAGGCCGTCAGCCGAGCCCTGACTCAAATCGCCCAAAATCGTCTGAGCAAAATCGTGTTGGCCCACGCGGTTGACATCGCCGCGCCCCACGCCTTTCACCTGAGTCATTCCCTGCACCGGCTGCGGCAAAATCAGCCCGACTGCTACACCTTCTCAGTTAGCAATGGCCGGGGTGCAACCTTTATTGGGGCCAGCCCAGAGCGACTGCTCAGCACCCGCCACCACACGCTGATCACCGATGCCCTGGCCGGATCTGCCCCTCGTGGCCGCACCGAAGTCGAGGATAGGGTGCTGGCCGAAAACCTGCTGGCCAACCCCAAAGAGCGAGACGAGCACCAGTTCGTCGTCGAATTTCTCACCCAACAGCTCTCGTCCCTGGGCCTACACCCCAGCTACCGGGCTGTCCCCGAGCTGCTGCGGCTGGCCAACATTCAGCACCTGCACACCCCTATTCGAGCCATGCTGCCCGCCCACGCCAGCCCGCTGCGCTTGGTCGAGGCCCTTCACCCTACCCCCGCTGTCGCTGGCGTACCCACCGAAGCCGCCTGCCAAGAAATCTGGCACCACGAAACCTTCGACCGCTCCCTGTACGCGGCTCCCTTAGGCTGGGTAGACGACCGGGGTAACAGCGAGTTCATTGTTGGCATTCGCTCAGCCCTAATTCAGGACAACCGGGCACGGCTCTATGCCGGGGCGGGTATTGTAGTGGGTTCTGACCCAGAGCGCGAGCTGGCGGAGATTCAGCTGAAGCTGCGGGCGTTGGGGGAGGCGCTGGGGTAGGGGGTGAATGGGTGAGTGGGTGGATGGGTAGAGGGTAGAAGGTAGAAGGGAGGATTTGGTAGGGGTGCGGGGGTCCGCGCCTAGAGCTTAAAGAATAAGCGTTTTGTTTGATAGGGGCGTAGGGGGTCTGCGCCTGATGTAGGGCGATTTGAAATGAAGCTTGATTTTCGCAATACCAACACGCTCTGGGCCTCTGTTTTGGTAGAGACGCTGGTGCGTCTGGGCCTGGAGACGGCGGTGGTTTCGCCGGGGTCGCGCTCTACGCCGCTGACAGTGGCGCTGGCGCTGCATTCTAAGGTTGAGGCGGTGCCGATACTAGATGAGCGGTCAGCAGCGTTTTTTGGGTTGGGGGTCGCTAAGCGTACAGGTAAGCCGGTCATGCTGGTCTGCACGTCGGGAACGGCGGGGGCAAACTACTATCCGGCAGTGATTGAAGCCAGAGAGAGCCGAGTACCGCTGCTGGTGCTGACGGCAGATCGGCCGCCGGAGCTGCGCGACTGCGCCTCCGGACAAACGATTGACCAGCAGAAGCTGTTTGGCGATTTCCTCAACGGATATGCCGAACTGGCGATCCCGGCGGCGGACCTGGGGCTGCTGCGGTATCTGCGGCAAACCCTGGTGCAGGCATGGCGACAGACGCTGTTGCCGGTAGCGGGGCCAGTCCACCTGAACTGTCCGTTTCGCGATCCCCTGGCCCCTATTGAGGATGGCTCAACAGCAGCCGTTAAAGATTTAGTAGATGAGCCGTTTTTTTCAGGACTGCAGCATTTTTCCTGGCTTGATTCAGGCCAAAGCACCGTACTGGGCCAGTTCCTGCCTGCGGAAAACACTGCTCCTCCGCCCCTCCGCCCCTCTGCCCCTCCGCCCTCCAGTCGAGGGCTCATCATCGCTGGACCCGCCCAACCCCTGGCAGCAGAGGCTTATTGCCGTGCGATCGCAAACCTCTGCCGCCGGCTCCAGTGGCC
>JACVRP010000281.1 GCA_014534385.1 Cyanobacteria bacterium Co-bin13 | reverse complement strand
GTTTGGGCTTTTTTGACTATGGCCTGCTCGATAGCCACTTCAGTGAGCGGGGCAGGCAGGGCCGCATTATTCGCCTGGCCTCAGATCTGGGCATAGATGTCGCCTATGGCGTGGATGAAAACACCTCGCTGATTGTTAAAAATCCGGGCACCGAAGACGTGATTTTTGAGGTGCTGGGCGAGGGCGGTGTGTTCATCTCCGACGTATCGGGAGCTGTAGTTGGGGAGAAGGACGGCTTCTGGACTATCGCTGGGGTCGCCACCACCTACCTGACCGAAGGCGACCAGTTTAACCCCCTGACCAAGACGGCCTCCTTTGTCGGCAAAACCTCTCTGACCGGGCAGGAGGCACTCAGTGAGGTGCCCGACGAAGACAACATCTTTAGCTACTACGACTTTGACCTACGCAACTGGACCAACCAGCGCGCGTTTACCGAGCAGGCGATCAACCTGGTCAACAGCACCGCCTCTACCGCCTTTGGCACCAGCCTAGAAAATAATCCGACCTACGGTGTCACGCTGAGCAAGATTACTGGCAGCGAGGGGTTCGTCGGGCTCGATAGCCAGGGCGCAACCCGCTACTCGTTTAGAACGGTGCGAGTAGATATTGCCCCTGTACCCGAGCCGGGCCTGATCCTGGGGCTGCTTGGGGTTGGGGTGTGGGGCGTTGGCGGCAGCCTGAAGCGCCGGAACGAGAAGGGCTAGGCAATAATGATCAGGTCTTTTTCGACCCGTGCGATCGCACCCCCCGGAAACGGATCGCTCTGACTGCGCTGGGGGGCATCGATCAGGCCCACCAGCTTTTCGACCTGCTCAAAGGTCACCTGTACCGACAGAATCTCCTGAAGCACTCGCCGCAGAACCCGCCGCTGCAGCGCCAGCGGAATTGTTTTGAGCGGCGAGCGGCGAATCCGCCAGGCTTCGCCCGGACTGGGGCACAGCATCACCTGTCGGTAAAGGGCTTCGGCCAGCTGGTCTAAAAACTCAACCTCTGCAGCCAAAATCTCGGCGGTTTGAGCCAGGGTGCGCTCAACATTGGGGTTGAAGTGGTCCCGTAGGTAGGGCATCACGTCCAGGCGCAGGCGGTTGCGGGCATAGGCCCGATCCTGGTTGGTGCTGTCTTCCCAGATCGGAATATCAAAGGCCTGGCAAAAGTCTGCGGTTTCAGCCCGCGTTACCTCCAGCAGCGGCCGCACCAGCGAGATTTCGGGGTGCGCTGGGCTGAGCGATCGCACCCAGGTCAATGCCTGCATGCCATCTGCACCGCTGCCCCGAATCAGGTTGTAGAGCAGCGTTTCAGCCCGATCGGTAGCTGTGTGCCCCGTTACCACATGGGTGCAGCCTTGCTCCAGCGCCAACGCTTCAAATACCTCGTAGCGCCAGTGCCGAGCTGCGGCTTCGCTACCTGGCACCGTCTCAGCCCGCACCACCCGGCAGGAAATGCCCCACCGCTGGGCCAGATCCACCACAAAAGCGGCATTTTCTGCCGAGTCGGGCCGCCAGCGATGGTCGCAGTGAACTGCCGCCACCTGCCACCGCCATTTGGGCTGCAGATCAGCCATGAGCTTGAGCAGGCAAAGCGAATCTTGCCCGCCCGACACCGCCACCAGCAGCCGCGCTTCCGCCGGAATTAGTCCGTGGGACTGCAGCGGCGTTTTGTGCGCCTGCACCGTTCGATGAATGCGAGCGTGTAAAAGACTCCAGTCAGGCATGGCTGAGGGGTGCGCTAGGGACCGCATCCTAGTTCAAATAAGCGGCTAAAGGATCAGGTGGCTTTCTTTACGAATTCGAGAAAATTCCAAGTGTAGCTATCAAAGAGGCTAATCTCACTTTAATAAGCTGTGGCGATTTTTTGGGAGCCAGTGGGTGCTCGTTCGTCCTGAAAACGCGCCGTCTTTTACCCGTCAAGGAGTTGCTATGCCCGGCCCTGTCACCCAGAGAAATGGTGTCTTTGCAGATCACGTCTTTACCCGACCGGCCCAGGGAGCGACGCTGTCCTGTTCGCTGCTGGTGGTGGGCGGCTCTACTGCAGCCTACTCAGCAACCCTAACGGCCCTGCGGCTCAACCTGGATGTGTGCCTGGTGCAGCCGCTCATGGTAGTGGGCGGACAGTTTACCGCCCAGGCGCTGCCCGCCTCAGACGATGGTGACCTGCTCAAGGAAAAGGCTGGCCTCTACAACGTAGACGGCGAACGGTTTGCCATCTCCAAAGCCCAGCGCGAGTTTCGCGAGCGGCAGCGAGATTTGCAGCCGGTGGCAGGCCGCAAAGACTTTAACCCCGGTGGCGGCTGGGTTAGCCCCTTTGCGACAACGCCTGTGGTGGCCTCCACCGCCATGAATCAGGCGCTTGCCCCCTACCTGACTAATGAAAAGCTAAGGCTCATTCCCTACAGCGAACCTGTGGAAGTCCTGTTTGACCCTACGCCCAGCGGACGCCGCCGGGTTAAGGGCGTAGTTTTTAGAAATAGCCAGACGGGTGCCACCTTCACCGTCAACGCCCAAGTCACGATTGAAGCAACGGATTTGGGCGACCTGCTGGAGGTGGGCGGCATTGAGTCTAGGGTGGGGCAGGAAGCTCGCCACGAAACGGGCGAAGCGATTTTGCCAGAAGATGCCCGCCCCCAGTGCCAGCAGTCGATTACCTTCGATGTGCTGGTGGAGCACACGCCCCCCGGTAAAGGCGTGCCCGTCAGTGCCCCTGCCGGTTACGGCAGAGACCCGTGGCTCAATTTTCATGAGTTTACCGGGCGCTTCTACACCAAAGATAGTGGAGGCAACTGGCAGAAATGGGACTTTCTCAGCGACTTTGGCATTTTCAGATATCGGCGGGTGTTGCGATCGCAATCCTACGAAAAGAGAGTCTCCCACGGCGACGTCTCTGTGATTAACTGGGGCACCTCCCAAGAACCCGACCGCCACTGCTGCGGCAACGACTACCGCCCCGGCTACCTAGTGGGGGTCAGCCGGGAGGAGCGGCAGCTGCATATCAAGCGGGCGCGCGATCGGGCCCAGGCCTACATTCACTTTCTGCAAACCCACGGCGTATCCGACCTGAAGCCGCGCGGCGACCTCACCTGGACGCCCGACGGCATTGCCCTAGAGCCCTACATTCGCGAAGCCCGCCGAGGCGTGGCCCTAACCACCATCCGCCACGAAGACGTGGCCGAAACCTTTTTCCCAAAACAGGTCAGAGCCCGCTGCTTTGAAGACTCGGTGGGCATTGGCCAGTACCACTACATGGACCTACACGGCAACGACCAAAGAGGCCACGTCAGCCCTAGAGGCAAAGATGTTGTTGCCCTGCCCTTTTCCCTGCCCCTCGGAGCGCTGGTGCCGGTCAACACCGATGGTCTAGTGCTGTCGGCCAAGAGCTTGGGCACCACCCACATTACCAATGCCGCTTACCGCATGCACCCGATGGAGTGGGCCATTGGTGAAGCCAGCGGCTGCCTGGCGGTAGTGGCTGCGTGGCTGGGCGTGCAGCCCCGCGACCTGGCTACCCAAGAAGCCCACGTGCGCCGCATTCAAGGCTACTTGACCCGCAACGGGGTGCCCATCTTTTGGTTCGACGACGTGGCCCACGATGATAAAGACTTTGAGCCGATCCAGGTGCTGGCGGCGGCAGGCATCATCCGCAGCGAAAGCGCAGACGATCTGCACTTCAAGCCCTCTGGCAACGTCAGCCGGGCCGTTGTGGCTACTGCCCTGGTCAAAGTTCTAAAGCTGGCTAAGAAAACCCCAGCCCAGCCCACCTTTGTAGACGTGCAGCCCGGCAAGCAGTGGGCCTATGAGTCGATTGAAACCCTCTATGCCCACGGCCTAGTTTCAGGTGTAGGCGAGGGCCGCTTTGGCCCCGACCAGCCGATCACCCGCGAACAGCTCTCTTTTCTGGTCAGGCGAGCTATGCCGGAGGTCTATGAAAAAGCCTTTGCCCGCACCCCAATTGACCGCCACCATCTGCAGAGACGGGAGCTTTCGCGGGTGCTGTACGAAGTGTTAAAGCAAAAGCTGGGAATTTAACCCACCCTATAGAGACCTGGTTAACCGCGTCTCTACAGGGTGCGGGTCAACTTCCCCGATAGGTGCTGTAGGACCAGGGGGACACCAGCAGCGGCACATGATAGATTCCTGCAGGGTCTGCTACCGAAAAGCGAATCGGCACCTGATCTAAAAAAGGGGGATTTGGGAGCTGGGTGCTGCCGCTGGCGAAATAGGGCGCAACTTCAAATACCAGCTCGTAAATGCCCGCTTTCAGTTCGTCGCCGACCAGTAGGGGTTCGTCGGTGCGGCCATCGCTGTTGGTCTCAATGGTCTTTAGTGCAGTCTTGATATCGGCATGGGAATTGACCGCCCACAAAGTCAGGCGCATGCCAGCAGCGGGCTTCCCTGAGGCAATATCTAAAACGTGGGTAGTCAGCTTGCCCATTCGAAAGCTCTTACAGGTGAAGTTGTCTACACACAATAGTCAATGCTTAAGCGGTGATGGTCAAGCAGAAAAGTAGATTAACGCTGTCATTGATGGGCTCGTGTTTGATAATAGAGAATTCAGACAGTCGTTACGGTTTCGTTTCAGACAGAATCAGCCATGCCCAGCGCCTTTCTCGAACGCCTCCACAGCCCCGAACGTCCAGTCATCGTCTTTGACGGGGCAATGGGCACTAATCTGCAGGTCCAAAACCTCACAGCAGAAGACTTTGGCGGCCCTGAGTACGAAGGCTGCAACGAGTATCTGGTAATGACCAAACCCCAAGCGGTTGAGATCGTCCACCGGGGCTTTTTGGAAGCCGGGGCAGACGTGATTGAAACCGATACCTTTGGCGGCACCTCGATTGTGCTGGCCGAGTACGACCTGGCGGATCAGGCCTACGAGCTGAATAAAACCGCTGCCGCTCTGGCCAAGCGCGTTGCCCAAGAATACTCCACTCCCGAAAAACCCCGCTTCGTCGCCGGGTCTATGGGGCCGGGCACCAAGCTACCTACTCTAGGCCACATCGACTTTGACACGCTCAAAAATGCGTACATGGAGCAGGCCCGAGGGCTGATCGACGGCGGTGCCGACCTGCTGCTGATCGAAACCTGCCAGGACGTACTGCAGATCAAAGCCGCCCTCAATGCCATCATGGCCGTGTTTGAGGAGCACCCCGAAGACCGCATTCCCCTGATGGTCTCCGTCACGATGGAGCAGCAGGGTACCATGCTGGTCGGCACCGAGATGGCCGCTGCCCTAACCATTCTGGAGCCCTATCCCATCGACATCCTGGGCCTCAACTGCGCCACAGGCCCC
>JACVRP010000248.1 GCA_014534385.1 Cyanobacteria bacterium Co-bin13 | reverse complement strand
TGGCGGCCCAGCGGATTCCTTTGGTGCGGCTTTTGGTGATTTTCCAAACCAGTGCCTTGAGCACCTGGCCGCCGTCTAGGGGCAGCCCCGGAATTAGGTTAAAGAGGGTTAGCACCAGGTTGATTTGGGCTACGTTGATAGCGACTACCTGGGCGGGTTCGGGCAGGATTGGCAGGGTACCCAGGGCAGTCAGCAGCAGATATAGGCCAAAGCTGACTAGGGGGCCTGCGATCGCAACTTGAAATGCCTCTCCCGGTGTTTTAGACTCTTGCTCAATGGCGGCGATTCCTCCAAAGAGAAAGAGGGTAATCGAGTTGACCTGAATGCCCTGCTGCTTAGCAGCTAGGCTGTGGCCCAGCTCATGCAGCAGCACCGAGCTAAACAGCAGCAACGCTAAAATTAGGCCCATACCCCAGGCCAAAGTACCCCAAGCATTTTGCCAGACAGGGTCAACACCGTAGGAGTAGGTCACCAGCAAGAGGATGACTAGCCACGAGGTATCGATAAAGAAGGGAATGCCAAACAGGGAGCCAACGCGCCAACCCGATTGCATAGGCTGAAGTCCTGAATTCGTTCATGGCTGTTCAGGAGTGGTGCAACCAGCCCCTTAGCAGCGTAGTTCTATTCTAACGGGGGGCAGAAGAGGCTACTTTGAGGATAACCTCACCTCAAAAAAAGGAGGTTCCCTGCGGCACCTCCTTGGAGCAGACTTAACTTGAAGCGTGAATCAGGCCACCAGGGCTGACCGAGACAGCTTTCGACGGGTTACGGCGCTGAGTCGCTACAGTAGCCCAGCGTTGCCCATACCCAAAATCATGCCGGCCCCCAGGATGTGGCCAAAGCTGGCGATAGCGAGCAGCTCAGGCACCCCAAATCCCTCAAACAGCATGGGCATTTGAAACGGTAAGGCCGGCCCTGCTCCTGGCTTTCGGATGGCATACTTGCCGATTGCCAAAACAAACAGGTTACAGGCAATCATGACAATGGCGACCTTGGGTGACCACTGAGGTGTCGTGGGCACAGATTGAGCCAGTAAAATAGCAAAAGTTAACAAAGTTCAGTCCCCCCGCAAATAATACTGATATTTGCTAAACACCAAGGATTATAAAGAGCCGTAGAATCAACCTTGCGAACTGTTTAATAGAGTTAACATGCGGGTTAAGATTTGCGGCATTACCCAGGCAGACCAGGCAGTTGCGATCGCACACCTGGGCGCTACAGCCCTTGGCTTCATTTGCGTTCCGGCATCGCCCCGCTACATCATTCCGGAACGCATTGGCGATATTGGGGAAAGGCTTAAAGATACGATTCAGCGCCCCTTAGAAACGGTCGGCGTCTTCGCTGATGCCGACTTCAAGACATTAGAAACCACCGTTAAAACAGGTCAGCTCAGCAGCATTCAGCTCCACGGCAATGAGTCTCCCGAACAGTGTCGGCAACTCCGCCAGCAGCTGCCCGGCATAGCCATTATCAAAGCACTGAGAATCCGAGTTGCCGAGGACTTAGCCCAAGCCGCTCACTTCGAACCTGAGGTCGATGGCCTGCTGCTCGACGCCTACCACCCCCAGCTGCTAGGCGGTACAGGCAAGACCCTCGACTGGGCTTCCCTGCAATCCTTTCGTCCGGCCTGTGCCTGGCTGTTAGCAGGCGGACTAACGCCCGACAACGTGGTCAATGCCCTGACGCAGCTCTCCCCCGACGGCATTGATCTCTCTAGCGGTGTGGAAATCTCACCCGGCATCAAGGATCTAGACCAGGTTGAGCAGCTATTTGAGCGGCTGCAGCCCTGGCTGGAAAAATAGCCCCAAAAAAATAGCCTCAAAAAAACGTAGAGACGCGATTAATCGCGTCTCTACACACCTACCCCAAATTCAGTTTGTAGGATGCGTTAGGCGCAAGCCGTAACGCATTTTCTGGCCCCGCTCGATGCGTTACGCTGGCGCTCTAGAGAAGCCATGCCGGAGGCTACACGCATCCTACAAAGTACCTGGATTTAGAAAAATGAGGGCTGGTGGCGAATTAGGCTCAAGAACTCCTCACGAGTCTTGGAGTCATCCTGGAATGAGCCCAGCATGGCGCTGGTCACGGTCCACGAACCAGGCTTTTGCACGCCGCGCATGACCATACACATGTGGCTGGCTTCTACCACCACGGCAACGCCCTGGGGCTCTAGAATCTCCTGAATCGCCTCAGCGACCTGACGGGTCAGGCGCTCCTGCACCTGCAGGCGACGGGAGTACATCTCCACAATGCGGGCCAGCTTACTCAGGCCCACCACCTTTTGATTGGGAATGTAGGCGACGTGGGCGCGACCCATAAACGGCAGCATGTGGTGCTCACATAGGCTAAACAGGTTGATGTCTCGCACCAGCACCATTTCGTTATGACCTTCGTCAAAAATGGCTCCATTCACCAGCTCGTCGAGCGACTGCTGATAGCCGCTGGTGAGGAAGCGCATGGCTTCCGCAACCCGCTTGGGGGTCTTGAGCAGCCCCTCCCGCTCCGGGTCTTCCCCGACCGATTGCAGCATGGTATGGACGGCAGCCTGCATGTCTTCCTGAGCCGTTTCAGGAATTGGATAGGCGTAGGCCTCGTGACCGTGGCTAGTGCTGCGGTCAGGGCGAACCACTGGCTGAACCTCTTTAGCGCCGCTGCTGCCTAGAGGAGTGCTGGTCGGATTGCCGTTGAAGCCATTTGATGACGCAATAGTCATAGTGATCTTTGTAACTCCAAATAAACACAAGAAAGTTGAACCATCTTCTGTGGCTGGCGATCACCCTGGCGGTAGCCCTACTTAAAAGGCTCCAGCGCTGGGCATGAGCGTCAAATCCTCAATGACGGCGTACTCGGGCAGGACAACGGTATTCAAGATGGTCTGGGCCACCACCTCGGGCGTCAGCATGCGTGAGCGGTCAAAATCTGCCTGCACGGTGGCGGTATCCCAGATGGCCGTATTCACGGCTCCTGGGGAAACAGTCACGACTCGAATCCCGTGTGCCCGCTCTTCAACGGCTAAAACGCGGGACAGGGACATCAGACCTGCTTTGCTGACGCTGTAAGCACCCCAATCTGGAAAGGCTGATTTCCCAGCAATCGAGGCAATGTTAACAATGGTGCCCCGACCCTGCTGTCGCATATCAGGTAAAACCGCCTGAATGCACTGGAAGATACTGGTTAGATTGAGCCCAATCACCTGCTGCCAATCCGCTAGAGACATGGCTGCCAGCGAACCGGTGTAGCCCATGCCAGCACAGTTAACCAGCACATCAACGCTGCCAAAATCTGCCAACACTCGTTGAATCTCAGCAGAAACGTTGTCCAAATCTGCCAGATCAACCGCATAGGCACTGGCCTTGACGCCAGTGTCTGCTAGTTCGGCGACAACGGCCTGCAGCTTCTCTAGAGATCGGCTCACCAGTGCTACGTCAAAGCCTGACTTTGCAAATGCGATCGCAGTAGCCCTGCCGATACCGCTACTAGCGCCCGTAATCAGAGCGCGGTGGGGGGTACTGGGATTCATCCAATTGTCCAAATCAACACACCATTCGTGGGGAAAGCGGCAACGGTACGACCTCAGGAAACCTAGAGCCAGGAGGCCTCAATGGAAACCATGACTCCCCTGCAGTCCTAATCGCCGCTTGCTATGGAATATGTTAACAAACGTTACGAGAATATTAGAAGCTCTTGCCCGATTCCCTGGTTCGGTTTCCTCGCCAGAATACCCCCTCTTGGGCTGCAAAGAGATTAACGCAGGCTTAAAACAGGCTCAAGCCCAGGCCCTAGCCGAGGGTTTCAGAGAAAACGCCAATCTGCCGGAACTTCTCATAGCGCAGTCGCTGGAGCTCCTGGGGCGAGAGCGTAGACAGGTCCTCCAGGTGCCGCAGCAGAGCATCTTTGAGAATAGTCGCTGCTTTGAGTGGGTCGGCGTGGGCACCGCCAATGGGCTCAGGCAGCAGGTCGTCTAAGATGTTCAGGTTTTTTAAGTCCCAGGCCGTAATCTTGAGCGCTTCAGCCGCCTGAGCAGCGCGCGACGCATCCTTCCACAAAATTGCAGCACAGGCTTCGGGACTCGCCACCGTGTAGACCGAGTGCTCAAACATAATCAGCCGATCCCCGACGCCAATTCCCAGGGCTCCCCCTGAACCGCCTTCACCAATGACGGTACACAGAATGGGCACCTCCAGGGCAAACATTTCCCGCAGGTTGTAGGCAATCGCTTCCCCCTGGCCCATTTCCTCAGCTTCGTAGCCAGGATAGGCCCCTGGAGTATCAATAAACGTGATAATCGGCATTTTGAAGCGGTTGGCGTGCTCCATCAGCCGCATCGCCTTGCGATAGCCGCCGGGAGAGGCCATGCCAAAATTGCGGACTACGTTGTCCTTGGTGTCTCGCCCCTTCTGGTGCCCTAACATGACCACCGGACGGCCCTGCAGCCGAGCTACGCCGCCGACCAGAGCCGGATCGTCTTTGCCAGTGCGCCGGTCTCCGTGCAGCTCGATCCATTCGTCGGTCATGGCCTGAATGTAGTCCAGGGTACTAGGCCGACGCGGGTGACGAGCGACCTGAAGCCGCTGGGCTGGGGTGAGGCTCGTGAAGATTTCCTGCCGCAGCTGATTGGCGCGCGACTCTAGCTTGCGAATCTCAGCCGAAACATCAACTTCATTTTCCTCAGCCAGGTCGCGAATTTGGGCGATCCGGGCCTCTAGCTCAGCCAGCGGTTTCTCAAAGTCCAGCAGAATCGGTCGTCGCTCAGTTGTTGCCATGACTCAACCATCAGTAATCACTGGGAGGGCCCCAAACACCAGTTCATCTAGATCTATTCGCCCCGTCCATTTGCCCTAGAGCCTCTCGGTTGGGCCCCAACGGCTCATCAAAAAACAACGCTGATGGCTGATTCAGCGGTACGCCCGCCCCCTCAACTCTCCTAGATGCCGCTGCTGCCCTCTGCCTGAGTAAGACGACGGCCTTGGACATTCAGGACGGCGACTCCAGAACTGGGATGACTCCAGATCCTAGACTGCTCTAGATAGGGGAGAAGTGGCCTAAACCCTTGGCTAAGGTTTTGAATAGTTCCTGGTGAGATGCTAGTTTACCACTTCTGGAATTCCCCCTGTTGGTACAGGCAAAAAGTATTGCCGTTGAGGAGTAATAGATTTAACTCTGAAATGCTCAAAGTGCTCGCTATATCCGCCTGTGTCTGGGAGGCTGTGCAGAACGCGGGGGTGTTAGGGTGCTGCTTACGTTTGGCTGCTCCTAGGTCGTTGCCCCCGTTTGCTGACAGAGGCCTAACAGCGGCCGGGGCTGGGCTCAATCTCGCCCCTTATACTAAAAAACACTTGCGGCTTTTCAGGCAAGCTCATCCATTAATAGTGTTATGAAAACTCATTATGGTTCTCAAAATGAACTACAAACGCCTAAAATTAGCCCAATTTCTGTATGACTGCTGGTTTACCTGCTCGGAGCTACTGCTTGCAAGGCAACGTAAAGGATGGCAGAACCAGGTTCTAACCGAGCGTATTCAGCTAAACATAGGACTGGATATGAGCGATCCTGCAGGTAGTTGTTGGGGCTGCCTAGCTGCGGCATGATGCCCAGCCGAGCGCCAAGGATTAATGACCTCCTGCTCAGCGGGGCTGAACTTAGGTAGCAGAGATCCTGATCTACGCTGGGCCACTGAATCTATTAGGACTAAGTTTGCGTCTATGAGGTGGAGGGAT
>JACVRP010000606.1 GCA_014534385.1 Cyanobacteria bacterium Co-bin13 | reverse complement strand
GCCAGTAGCTATGCCTAAGGCAGCCAGGCCGCCTGAATCCCCTTAAAGGGCATGGGCTCGGGCTGATTTTGGGCAGGCTTGGCCTGCATGCGATCGTCTGAGGAGGCAAACAGAGGCAGTAGCCAGATAGAGTTGTTCGTAGCCTGCACCTCTGGGGCCGTGGGAGCCTCATCCGCCGACATCATCCCTTCAAAGTTCAGCAGCAGCGCTAGCCCGTCGGGAGAAAGGTTCATGGTGATGTTTTGCTGGGTTGGCAGCAGCAGCAGATCCGTGATCTGCTTTTCCCGCAGGGTAACGGCTGAGAGCACCGGCTGCTCTACGTAGTCGTCCCCAGGCAGCACCTCACTTGTGAGGGTGTAGAGAATGCGGTTGGTGGGGTCAAACTGGGCATCCATCACGGTGCCCGAGACCTGCATCAGCTCGCTCTCTTCGCCCTGGTTAGTCACCCAAAATAGCGATTCGGTGTAGCGCTGCTCCGGGTTGTTCTGGTTGAAGTTAACCATTGCTGCAGAAGAGCCATCGCGAGATAGGTCAAACACCCGGCCATACTCCGGCAAAAAATCTAGAGGCTCTGTGGTCTGCTGCGTGGCTTCATCCAGGGGAATGATGGCCGTACCCTGGCCCTGCAGCATCACTAAAGATTCGCTGTCGGGGGCAATGAGAAAGTCGCCGCCCGGCTCAGTCTTTAGAGGCTGGGGGGCCTGGCCGGCTCGGATGACCCAGGGGCCAAAGTCTGCCGGATTGCTCTGGCTGACCCGCTGCACCACAATCGTCTGGCCGTTGGGAGACAGGTCAAACTTGAGGTTTTGGTAGTCTTTGCTGTCTAGCACCAGCTCCACATTGCCGGGGGGTTGACTGGTCGGCTGTCGGCGAAGCCAGCTGAGGGGTGAGCGAGAGGTCGTGCCCAGCTCCTCAGGCGGAATAGGATTGAGCCCCGTGGTGACACTGTAGAGCTTTTGATCCAGCCCGCCCTGCCGGGAAGTGGCGGCATCCGTAGCGGCAAAGAGAATGCGATCGCCCAGGGGATAAGGCTTAAAGCTCATCACCACCAGATCTGCGGGCGTGAGAATCTGCTGGTCCTGCCGGGTCAGATCTGCCAGCACCAGACGACCGGCTTCTTCTCCTTCGCTGCCAATGTAGGCAAAGGCTCGGTGGCGCGTCTCAAAGGTGCTTTGAAAAGACTCAAAGCGGGCTTCGCGCTCTTCTCGAACAGCAAACAGGTCCTTGGCGTGGTTGAGCCGGATTGAGAAGTTTTCCCCATAGGGAGCCGGAACCTCTAGCGTGTAAGCCATGCGACGACCGGCCCAGCTCACCTTGCCCGGCAGCGGCGGCGAGACCACCAGATTTTGCTCTACGCTGCTGGGGTCCATAGGGCGGCTGAAGGTCAGCAAAAAGGCCCTGTCTTCTGCACCGACCTGCCGCTGGTCCCACGAGAAGTCTCGCACTCGGGCCAGAGCATGATCACCCGACAGCAGCAGCCCACCAATGACCAGCGCTAGCGCAGTCATCAAAATTGAGGCCCAACGATCCAGGGGAGAAAGGGTGCGGCGATGGCGACGACGAGACATAGGCGAATACGGAGGGAATTTAGTACTCGTAGGGGTTCCTGGGCTCAGGAATTTCCTGCACTTGGCTGGCATCGATGACAAGCTGACGCTTGCCGTCTAGCGTATCGGTGGCCATCTGGCCCTGCACCTCTAGCCAGGTGTCTTGATTAGGACGGGCTTGGCCCTCTGCTAGCCGTACCGGCAGCCCCTCTGGGTACGCATCGGCGGCGCAGCAGGTGAGCACAAAGCGGGAGATCATCAGATAGTTTTCTGACCAGCCGGTGGGATGGATGACAAATCCTGCAACGTT
>JACVRP010000538.1 GCA_014534385.1 Cyanobacteria bacterium Co-bin13 | reverse complement strand
GCCTATCGGCAGAAGCGCTGGCTCACCCAATACCGCAACAATGGCCTGATTCTCACCGATCTGCCAATGCAAAATGCCTGGGAGAGCAGCGGCAGCCTGCTGTCTACTGAAACCGGGCTGTTAACCAACTACACGGGCGGGCGTCACAGCCAGCAGATGTCTCGCACCGATTTGGCCGTGCAGGCAGGGTCGGTGGTGAGCGATCTGGATCAGATTTTTCCGGGGCTAATTGACGACTATCACAGCGCTGGAGCCGTTCGCAGCGATTGGCTCAGCGATGACTTTAGCCAGGCAGCCTACTCCTGCTACCGAGTGGGCCAGTGGACCACGCTGCACGGCAACGAAGGAGGACGCGTCGGCAACCTGTTCTTTGCGGGAGAACACTGCTCCCGCAAGCACCAGGGTTACATGGAGGGAGCCTGTGAAACGGGGGAAGCGGTGGCACTGGAGTTGCTGGCTGAGTTACGAAGGCCCTAAGGGCCGATCTTTGACGATTACCCTAGGTTTAGCACCAGTGTTAGCGGCTCAAACCTTCCCATACTAAGCCTTTCGAGGCTGTGTAGCATTTTATACCGAGATAGTTTTATCAAACTTCACAGCTGCCTTATGCTTCCTTAACAGTTCATCCCTTAAATTGAATGAGAGCTGCAAAGAAAGCTCGCCCGCCCAAGCTACTATCGAGGCCACCCTATTTCAGGCCACTTTATACCGAACCTCTTATATGTAACGCTCCCAGTCCTTCGGGGCTGGGAGCCCTTATTTTAAAGGGAAACTTTTTAAGCAAGCCCTAGGGAAACCCCAAGGAAATCTTCGTGTCACCGCAGCGAGTTTTGATTCACCCTGAGCAGCGCCAGAGCCAGCAAATTGCCCTCAATGCAGCCCAGCAACGGTATTTGCACCGGGTTCTGCGGCTGGGCCAGGGCGACCAGTTCATCGCCCTCGACGGCCAGGGCGGGCAGTGGCTAGCCGAACTCACCACCGACCCCGCCGCCGCTGTCGTCGTTGAAGCGTTACCACCTGCCACAGACACCGCCATTCCGGCCATCACCCTGCTTGCCGCCCTGCCCAAGGGCAACGGCTTTGATGAAGTCGTGCGCCAGGTAACGGAGCTGGGCGTCAGCCGCATTCAGCCCGTGTTGAGCGATCGCACCTTGATTCGGCCTAGCGATCGCAAGCTGGAGCGCTGGCAGCGCATCGCTGCCGAAGCGACAGAGCAGTCTGAGCGCCCAACGGTTCCCGACATTCTGGAGCCTGTTTCTTGGCAGGCCGGGCTGAAGGACTTGCCAGCGGGTGCTCACTACCTGTGCGTCACCCGCTTAGACGCTCCCCACCTGCTGAACTGCCTACAGCAGGACTGGCCTACGAGCGTAACAGTCGCCATCGGACCAGAAGGCGGCTGGACTGATGCCGAGGTAGAGACGGCCTTGGCTGCAGACTTTCAGCCTGTATCTCTCGGGTCGAACATCCTTAGAGCCGTAACGGCTCCAATGGTGGCGCTGTCTTTAATTAGAGGCGTCTTTGAGGCTAGTGCTTTAGGGAAAGCGGCAAACCACCCGGCCTAAAATTGCCTCTGCCCGCACCAGCCCAAAGCTGCGGCTATCGGTACTTTCAGCCAGATTTAGCCCCTTCAAGTAGCAGCGGCCATCGGCTTCGACCCATACTACCCACTTGATAATGTGCAAGCCGGTTTTTTGGGGCTGCTGAGCCACTACGATGTCGCCCGGAAGCGGGGGCACCCCTCTGTAAGCACTGGGGTCAATCAGGACTTCCTCTCCTGGCCGTAGTAGCGGCAGCATAGATCGACCGACAACTCGCAACCGTCGCCTGCGGCGCAGCCCCCACAAGAGCACATCTCGCAGACGGCTGTGTCGGAGCGTATGCGGTTCGCCGCCTATCCCGTAGAGACGCGACGCATCGAATTTTTCACGATTCATCGAGCCCATCACCCCATCGCTAAAACAAAGATGCAGGGTGGTTTTATTGTGCAGAAGGATATTTGTAGTTTAGGCTTCTGGCCCCAAACCCCCAAAATTGGGGGCTTCAGATCCCCCCAGTATTGGGGGGCGGGGGGGCAAAGCGGCTTTACAAGATAACTCTGACAAACATAAAACAACCCTGCATCGCTAAAACAAAGATGGGCACGGGCTTTCGCCCTTTGCCCATCCTACAGAAGACTCTGAACCTGGTGAATTAGCTAGCGGTGTACCAGGACACGTCGCGGTTCTTGGTGGCCCAGAAGATGCTGTGGATCTTCTGCACGGCTTCCATCAGTTCCTGGGCGTGCTGCAGGCTGACTTCGACCTTGCAGGCAGAGCAGAGCTTAGCGGCTTTCCAGAAGGTGTCGTGCAGGTCGGGGAACTGCTCCAGGTGGACCGGCTTGAAGTAGTCGGTCCAGAGAACCAGCAGTTCTTCCTTGGTTAGCTGGGCCTGTTCTTCCTTAATTGCCACGTAGCGGGAGAAGGTGTTGTGGTAGGCCACCATTGCCGCTTTATCGCCAGCAGCAGCAGGCTCCAGGTCCACCAGTTTCTTAGTCATAGAGAGTACGGCCTCTGCAGCCACCCGAGCCGAGGAGGGATCGTAGACTCCACAAG
>JACVRP010000582.1 GCA_014534385.1 Cyanobacteria bacterium Co-bin13 | reverse complement strand
TTAGGTCGGCAGCCTGGTAGGCAACCGGCAGATCGTCGTCGGGCAGAAATCCAAGAAACTTGACCTGATCCTGCAGATTCAGTTCCCTCACCTGCTCCTCTAAGCGGTCTCTAAGGGGGCCTTTCCCGGCAATTGCCAGCCACAGCTCGTGGCCCCGGGCGGTTAGAGGTGCGATCGCATCAATCAGCGGCC
Organism: Cyanobacteria bacterium Co-bin13; assembly: GCA_014534385.1. Classification (GTDB taxonomy): domain Bacteria; phylum Cyanobacteriota; class Cyanobacteriia; order Phormidesmidales; family Phormidesmidaceae; genus JACVSF01. The sequence goes on along the minus strand of JACVRP010000582.1, from coordinate 2,014 downwards.
CCAGCCCCATGCGCTGCACCAGCCGTCGGGGTGTAAAGAGCACAAAGCGGTTCTGCGGCCAGCTCAGCTGCTCACGGGCCTGCTGCCGCGTTAGGCTAATCGAGAAGCGATGGGTGTCTACGCCGCCAGGGATCACGTTAATGTTTTCCCAGGCCACCCCAAACTCCTGGTGCAGGATTTCACCAAAGGCTTTGCTGAGGACGATAAAGCGATCGCAGCGGCGGTAGGCCAGCTGCTCAACCCACTTCTTGAGCAAAACGTTGAGCTGTCCGCTGCCCTCCTGCACACTTTCAAAGGCCCAGGGACCGTGAAAGGTGCAGGTGACCGGCAGGTCGCGGGGCAGGTGCGGTAGCAGGGGCAGCCCGTACAGGGCAAAGTGCAGATTGAGCGCATCAAAGGACCGGCTGCGGACTGCCCCAAAACGCTGGCTGGCCGACCACAGCCGCAGCGGCAGAGACGCGTCCCGCCGAGCCAAATTGACCAGGGTGAGAGCCGGGTCGGGCGATTCGGCGGGCAGGTCAATGCCAAAGAGCGTAACTTGAGCCTGCTCCTGGGTCAGCCCCTGGATCAGTTCGTAGACGTACCGATCGAGGCCTCCCGGAAACGTTGGGAACCAGTAGTTGCCAACGACTGCAATATTGGGTTCAGCGTTAGCCGCAATGGAGGAGGCATGACGGGGGCTTTCCATAAAAGTGTGGCTCTGTTTGGTTACGTCTGGTTACGTCAAGTAGGCGTTAGTCTAAGAGGCTCTCAACATATCTCAGATACGCCTCAGCAATCCTTTCTGAGGTAAATTGCTGAGCCTTTTTCTGCAGCACGTCAGGCGGAATCGGCTGATCCAGGGTTTTTTCGATCGCAACTGCCAGTGCATCAGGACTGCCCACTCGCACCAGCATGCCGTAGCGCCCGTGTTCCAGGATTTCGGCAGGCCCATCCGGGCAGTCGGTCGAGACGACTGGCGTGCCTGTGGCCATTGCCTCTACCAGCACATTGCCAAAGCCCTCGTAGCGAGACGACAGAGCAAAGACGCTCGCCTTAGCCATGTAGGCGTAGGGGTTGTCGGCAAAGCCGGGTAGCTGTACCTCCTCTTCGAGCTGCAGGTCTCGAATCAGCTGCTCTAGCTTTGCCCGCTCATAGCCCTCGCCGCCAATGATCATCAGGCGACAGGGGCGGTGCTGGCGCACCTGGTTAAAGGCCTTGATCAGAGTACTAAAGTCTTTCTGGTACATAAGCCGACCTGCGCCCAAGATCACCGGCGGCTCCCCTGGCTTAAACCAGGGATGATCGATGGGCTCCTGCGCTTTAACCGGCAGCTCAGCCGTTACCACTGGGTTGTAGATAATATTGATTCTCTCCAGCGGCACCCGAGTCATCTCCGCCAAATCCTCTGCAACCCCTTTGGAAACGGCAATCAGCCCGTCGGACTTGGGGTAGAACTGGCGCACACAGAGGGGCTTGATCTGCTTGCCCAGGCCTGAGATCTTGCCAAACTCCTGAGACAGGTTGGAGTGAACCACCTGCACAATTTTAGTAGGGCAGTTTGCGATCGCTTTGGCCGCGTTGGCTACGCCCACATAGTCAACGTTGGCCAGCATAACGGTGGGCTTTTCGCGCTCCAGATAGGCCTTGAGCTTAAGCAGTTTTTGAATATAAACCGTTCGACTGAGCGGTGTTTTGAGATCAATCACTCTAACGCCGACTGGCACCGTTGGCATAAAGCGCTGATGTCGCCCTGATGTGTCAGTAACCACGAGATCGACAGAGAGGCCCCACTCAACAAATACCTTTGCCAGATTGAGCACAACCCGCTCGCCTCCGGCTCCAATCAGCGGCGGTAGAAATAGGCTAATAATTCCATTAAATTTCATGGCCTACCTTCCTCAAGACTAAACGACTTGCGGTAGAAAGACCGGCTATAGCGAGTCTTATTTCAACACCCATACTCTATGAGTTATCTCCCTTACAAAAAGGCTCAGCGGTTCAGTCTTTTTTGCTAAAAAGCAATCTCTTAGAT
>JACVRP010000125.1 GCA_014534385.1 Cyanobacteria bacterium Co-bin13 | reverse complement strand
CCCTGAAGATCCGGCTCTCTTTGGCTTTTTGAGCTGGAAAGTGTTGCTCATAGCCGGGCTAGATCATGTTTACCGCACCTGGTGGTTTCTAGCCCTGCTGATCCTGTTTGGCGCTAGCCTCACGGCCTGCACCTTTACCCGCCAGTTTCCGGCCCTGGGAGCCGCTCGCAAGTGGAGCTACTACACCAGCCCCCGCCAGTTTCAAAAGCTGGCCCTGAGCGCAGAAGTGGCAAGCCAGCCCTTAGAGCCAGTCGTAGCTTTTTTGAAAACCAAAAATTATCTGGTCTTTCAGGAAGGCAACACGGTCTACGCCCGCAAGGGCATTGCCGGACGCATCGGCCCCATCATCGTCCATGCCAGCATGCTGATCATTTTGCTGGGGGCAATCTGGGGAGCCATGACCGGCTTTTTTGCTCAGGAAATGGTGCCCAGCGGCCAGACCTTTCAGGTACGCAACATATTCGATGCCGGCCCCTGGGCCGCCGCTCAGATTCCCAAAGATTGGTCAGTGCGGGTCAATCACTTCTGGATCGACTACACCCCAGAGGGTAGCATTGACCAGTTTTACTCTGACCTATCTGTTTTAGACACAGCGGGAAATGAGATCAAGCGCAAAACCATCCACGTCAACGAGCCGCTCCAGCACCAGGGCGTGACGATGTACCAGGCGGATTGGTCAGTGGCGGCGGCGCGGGTCAAGCTGAACAACAGCCCGGTGCTAGAAATTCCCATGACGCCCCTGGAGCCGGAAGGCGGCGGGCGCTTCTGGGGCACTTGGCTGCCCACTAAGCCTGACTTAAGTGAAGGGGTCACCTTGGTGGCCCGCGACCTGCAGGGCACGCTGCTGGTCTACGGCAACGATGGCTCCCTGATCTCGACCGTTCGCACTGGCTTTGCTACCGACGTCAACGGCATCACCCTGTCTCTGGTAGACGTGATAGGCAGTACGGGCCTGCAGATCAAGGCAGATCCCGGCATTCCCATGGTTTATACCGGCTTTGGCCTACTGATGATTAGCGTGATGATGAGCTACGTGTCTCACTCTCAGGTTTGGGCGCTAGAGCAGGAGGGCAAGCTCTATGTCGGAGGCCGTACCAACCGAGCCCAGGTAGCCTTTGAGCGAGAGCTGTTGGGGCTGCTGGAACAGCTTGAGGCCGCCAGCGCCAATGAAATTGCCAACGGTCCCAACTCAACGCCGCTATCCCACGAAGCGGTTGCTTAAAGTCTGTAATTGGCCTGTAAATCAGCCTGTGATTGGCCTATTGCGGCTTGTTAGCGGCTTTAAAGATAATGCTGGGCGGCAGCCAGGCAGCCAACGTGTAGTCCAGACTCGTCAGGTATTGATAGATGGCGCTATCCAGCAGGTCTGGCAGAGAAAACGCAAACTCTTCTACCACCACCACCCGAGGCCGATACTTTGACCAGTCATTAGACTTCAAGACAGCCAGATCGAGCCCCTCCACGTCTACATTCAGCAAATCAATCGGCTGATGCTCACTGATGTGCTGGCTCAAAATATCTGCCAGCCTGCAGGTCTCCAACACCTCGATCTCAGCGGGGGGACCATTTTCAGCGGCCATCGCCTTTGCGGTCAGCGGAGAAAGCGTATTGCCGCTGTTGTTGCCCCACTTATGGAATTCAACGGCGGCAGGGGTATCTGAAATAGCGGCAAAAACATTCATGTCCCTGGGTCGAACGGTGCGAAATAGGCTAATGGCAGACCGATTTGCATCAATATTGATGCCCTGCCATCCGCGTTTGTAGAGGCTGTAGGTATTGGAAAACTGGCGTGGGTGAAAAGCCCCCACATCTACATAAAATCCTGTGTCCTGGCCTTTAAAGAAATGGCCGAGATAGACATCTTCACCGTTTTGGGAATAGCTGTTTTTGCGGTAGCTCCAGACAAGATCAAGCGGTCGCTTTAGCCGATCATAGTTTTTTGCACCCAGGAGCCGAATCGCCTTTCTGCGCGTCATGCTGCTACCCATCAACCCCTAAATCACTGACTTCTCCTGGAACTGTCGGGCATAGAACTGAGCATAGCGGCTCTTCTGCTCCAACAGTTCGTCGTGGGTGCCTGACTCGATAATTTGGCCCTGCTCCATCACCACAATGCGGTCGGCCCGCCGCACTGTTGCCAAACGGTGAGCAATGATGAAGACCGTGCGATCGCGCATCAGCCGCTCTAGGGCCTCCTGCACCAGCGCCTCCGATTCGGCATCAAGGGCTGAGGTGGCTTCATCCAGGATCAGAATGCGGGGGTTGAGGAGAACGGCGCGTGCGATCGCAATCCTCTGCCGCTGCCCCCCCGACAGGTTGACGCCCCGCTCCCCTACCCAAGTGTAGTAACCCTGGGAAAACTGGCTGATAAAGCCATCGGCGTTGGCAATTTTGGCGGCCTTCTGCACCATCTCAATGTCAAAATCTTTTTGTCCAAAGGCAATATTTTGAGCAATAGTACCTGAAAACAAAATTGTTTCCTGCGGCACAATGCCAATCTGACGGCGCAAGCTGCGCAGGGTAACACTGCCAATATCAATGCCGTCGATCAAAATCTGACCGTTTTGCGGGTCATAAAACCGAGGCAGCAGGTTCACTAAAGTCGTCTTGCCCGCACCTGACGAGCCCACCAAAGCAATCTTTTCCCCCGGCTGGGCCAGCAAGGTCAGGTTTCGTAGCACCGGTTCATCGGTGTCATAGCCAAAAGTGACCTGGCGATATTCAACCTTGCCCGTTACAGGCGGCATTTCCTGAGCGTTAGGCAGTTCCCGCACCGCTGGCTCAATCTGCAGCAGTTCAGCCACCCGATCCACTGAGGCCTCACCCTGCTTAAACTCCCCGTAGTTGTTGATAAAGTGAGTCACTGGGTCGATCAGCATTAGAGCGGCGGCAATGTAGCTGCCAAAGGAGGCCCCCGTCAGGTTGCCCCGCGAAATTTGCCAGGTGCCCACCAGCAGAATGCACAGCACTACAAAAGCATAGAGAAAGCCCACCACCGGATACTGAACCGACTGCAGCCAGGCTGCTTTGTAGCGGGCCTGCCGATTCTTCTCCGCTTCAGAGGTAAACTGCTCGATGGCATAGTCTTCTGCCGCAAAGGCCCGTACCAGCCGAATGCCGCTAAACACCTCAGTCACCAACGAAGACAGGTCGGAGACCAGATTCTGGCTATTGCGGGAAAAGTTCAGCATCTTATCGCCAAACCAGCCCGCCAAAACCGCCAGCAGTGGCACCAGCACCAGCGCCGTTGCCGTCAGCTGCCAATTTAGATAAATCATGTAGCCGAGTACGACAATCAGCTGCAGTGCTGAGGGAATGAAGTCGTGAAACAGCTTTAGCACCACTTCCCCAATCCGATCGATATCCTCGGTCAGTCGGTAGGCCAAGTCCCCTGTCTGAGCCCGCTCAAAGTAAGACAGGCTGAGCTTGTGAACGTGGGTGTAGACTTCTCTGCGGACTTTGAAGGCAGCTTGCAGAGCTACCTTTGCCATCAGCGAGTCTTGCCCATACTGCCCCAGCTTTTGGATGAAGAAGCCCACCAGGGTGACCACCATCAGCTGCGCCACCCCTTCCACATTCCCCTGGCTCAACAGCTCCAGCGTGCGCCCCGCTAGATAAGCCAGAATAGGCCAATACGCTACAAACACCAGAGTGCACAGCAGCGCCTGCAAAATAGTGGGCCACTGGCTGCGCACATAAGGAGCCAAAATCCAGTAGTTGGAAGGCTTTTGGGACTTACGCTTCTTCAATCGAAAAACCTGTCAAATGCTGAGTTGATGCCATCACGCTATCAGGTTTCGGCCCCTTCGGCATAACGAGCTGTGACAGATCCAAAGTTGCCGCCAGGGTCACAACTTGGTTCAATAGCAGACGGGCTACTCAGGTTATCTCAGCAGGTAAAACACATGGCAACAGTAGTTGTGGCAACGGGCAACCCTGGCAAGCTGACGGAGATGCAGGCCCATTTGCAGGATCTAGGCTGGACCCTGGTGCTCAAGCCAGAAGAAGTCGAGGTAGACGAAACCGGCACCACCTTTATTGAAAATGCCCGCCTAAAAGCGTCAGAAGTTGCCAAAGCTACCGGCCAGTGGGCCATTGCCGACGACTCGGGACTAGCGGTAGACGCCCTCAACGGAGCCCCCGGCCTCTACTCGGCCCGCTACGGCAGCTCCGACAGCGATCGCATTCACCGTCTCCTCTCAGAACTAGGCGACACTGTCGACCGCAGCGCTCAGTTTGTCTGCGCGATCGCACTGGCCCGCCCCGACGGCACCATTGCCCTCGAGACCGAAGGCATCTGCCGGGGCGAAATTCTCACAGCACCCCAGGGCACAGGCGGCTTTGGCTACGACCCTATTTTTTACGTTCCCGAGGTAGGCCAAACCTTCGCCGAAATGTCCCCCGCTCAAAAAGACGCCATTAGCCACCGGGGCATTGCCTTCCAGCAGCTCATGCCAGAGTTGCGATCGCTCACCCTGGCATAGCCCTTCACACGCAAAGCCAAAAATTAAGGTGCGACGCCAAACGGCGTCGCACCTATAAGCCATGAACTAATTTCGGAAAATCTCTTACCCTTGTCGGAGTTTAAGCTTCCCGGTTATTCAGAAAGGTTTGAACTTGAGCCAAGGCGGCCCGACCAATGTTGAAAACAGCCCAGCTCCCGGCAATGATAATCGGCAGTAGAACGACCACAACTCGCCAGTCCATCAATACTTTCCTCCTAATCCAAGGTAAAAGTTAAAAGGTTGTCACAATTTTCTCATAATTTACACCAGACGGGGAGAGAAGGGTAGGGGGAAGGTGAGTTGAGGGGTAGAGGGGTGGGGGGAAGACGCGGAGAAGGGGGGACGCGGAGACGCGGGGAGATAGAGAAGGTAAGGGAAATAGAGGAGGTAGGGAAGATAGGGGAGGTAGGGAAGATTCTCGTTCCCAAGCTCCGCTTGGGAATGCCTCTCGGAGGCTCTGCCTCCCCATCTCGTCATGAAATTAGTTAGACACAGAGAAGAAAGCTCCTACAGGAAACCCTCTGCCTTCTGCCCTAAGAAAACCCCAAATCCTGCCCCTTTCCCGCATGAACCAGCGCCAGATGGTAGTACTTCTTGGCGTGTTCAACTAGCTCAGCGGCCTGCTCATCTGTCACAGGTCGAGCCACCTTCCCCGGCAGCCCGACTACCAAGGATTTAGGCGGCACGTCTTTGGTGACGACTGCACCTGCGCCGATAATGCTGCCTGCGCCGATGCGAACGCCATTGAGGACAATGGCACCAATGCCTATGAGGCTGCCCCGCTCGACGTAGGCGCTGTGGATCACGGCCCGGTGGCCAACCGTGACATAGTCTTCTAAAACGCTAGGCTGACCTGGATCGCCATGAATTACGGCCCCGTCTTGAACATTGGTATAGGCTCCAATGCGAATGGCTTCTACGTCGCCGCGTAAAACAGCGCCATACCAAATGTTTGCACCCTGAGATAGTTGCACGTTACCAATTACAGTGGCGTTGGGGGCGACAAAGGCGGCTAGAGAGATATCAGGCTCTGCCCAATAGTCGCCTGGGGTCTGTAAAAGGGGAGTCGAGTTACTCACAATGTTTCGGTATTCTAGGCACAATGGTAAGTAGGGACTACTGAGCGAACAGGCGTCCAAAGTTATAATACGGCTACCGAAATACGTCGGGAAGCCATCGCGAGGAGTCACCTGGTTCGAGCCCAATGGTAAATTCAGCGTTGCAATACCCCATCTACGGCCCAGAAATCCAGTGCCCTCACTGTCGTCAGACAATTCCGGCTCTGACCCTGACAGACACGTATCTGTGTCCTCGGCACGGGGCTTTTGAGGCAAATCCTGACAGCAAGGAGCTGGTGCATCTCCAGTCTGGGCGACACTGGCGGCAGTGGGACAGCGAGTGGTATCGCCAGCACACCCATCCCGACGGCATTCGCTTTGAGATTCATGAGGCGCTAGATCGGCTCTATACTCAGGGCTACCGGGCCACGCGGGTAATTATTGCCGAGCGCTACAAAGACCTGGTCAACGCTTACCTAGAGCGCAGCACCCCCTGGCGGGGACAGGTTGATCCGGCTACTCCGCCCCGCCTCTATGGCCTGCCGGTCGAGTTTAGCCCCGCTGCTGAAGAAGATCCGCAGTGGGCGGTGATCAACTTCAATTTGGAAAAGGAGCCGGGCGTGCCGGTTCGCTATCCCTACTTTCGGCTTTTTGAGTAGTTACGCTCCATGATGCACCATGCGTCTATCCGTACGGCGGATATCCACCGTGCGATCGCATTTTATGAACAGCTGGGCTTTACGGTTCAGGAACGTTTTACTGCCGGTATCACGCTGGCCTGCTGGATGGAAGGCCTGGGGGGGCGCATTGAGCTAATCCAGGTGCCCGAGCCCAAACCTGCCGCCGATGCCTTTGCCGATGAGCACTATACCGGCTACTATCACCTTTCTTTTGACCTAACGCACCTGGCCCAAAGCTTGCCTGACTGGTTGGCCAATCTAAAGCAGCAGTTTGACCAAGGCGAGGCCAGCGGTCCCCTCAAGGTGCTGCTAGAACCCCGCCAGCAGATTATTGGCAGCCGGGTCTATGAGGTCACCTTTTTAGCCGATACCGATGGCTTGCCGCTGGAGTTTATACGGGTTATCGGCGATGTCCAATGAGTCTGCTGCGCCAGTTCCCAATGAGTCTGCTGCGCCTTTTACCGACAACTGGGCGTATCTCAAAGCCGAGCTTAGCTGGCTCGACCGACTGCTAATGCTGGCGGTTGCAAGGCAGCGCCAAGACGTCAAGGAGGTAGATCGGATCGCCCGCCACTCTGGCGAACGGGCGACCAGTCACTGGTGGAAAGGCATTATCGCCCTCGAAGGGCAGTCTGGCCACGACGACCACCGCAAACCCGTGCGCGCCACCGAGCCCAAGGTCAGCTATTCCCAACAGCTCGAAGCGCGTATTCAGGCCAGCTACCAGCAGGGCGTGGCGCTAGCGCTGCCGCTGCTGCGCGACCAGCTCCGCCTCAGCCTGTTTGAGAAAAACATTATTTTGCTGACGCTGGCTCCCGAAATCAACCGTCGCTTTGGTCGGCTCTACAGCTATCTGCAGCGGCAGGACGACGATGCCGACTGGGATGTGCCCTCCGTCGATCTCTGTCTCAAGCTGCTCTGCCGCAATGACCGGGAATGGCGGCAGGCCAGGGAAAAGCTGGCTTCTCCCGATTCTTTGATCGAACGGGGCGTTTTGGAATGGCTCGATTCAGGAGAGGCTACGCTGTTGAGCCGTCACCTGCGCCTAAGTGATGCTGTCACTGCCTACCTGCTCGCTGAGCAGCCCAATCCAGACAGCCTCATGCAGATTATTCAGCCGGTAGAGGTGGAAGCTGCCCCAGTAGTGGACTGGCTGAGCCAGGAAAAACCCACACTGCCGTGGAGATCGCTGGTTTTACCTGAGCCGCTGGTAACTAATCTCAAGGCGCTGACTCAGAGCGTTAAGGCCAGCCCCCACGCCCCCGGCCGAGTCGTGCTGCTGACCGGAGAGCCCGGCACCGGCAAAACAACGACAGCCCGTGCGATCGCCCATGCCCTGCACCTCCACCTCACCTGGGTCGATCTGGCCAGCATTCCTGAGGAGGCTGCCGAGAGCGTGTTTAGCCAGCTCTATCAGCCGATGCTGGAGATTCTGTTGATCAAGTCGGCCCAACACTGGTTTGGTCGCCATACGGTGCTAGAAACGGCCCAGCTCCAGCGCTGGCTGCAGGAGCGCCAAAGCCAGCCGGGCCTAACCCTACTCACGGTGCATCACCTGCAGTCAATCAAGCCCTCCTGGCGACAGCAGCTCGATGGTGTGATCACGCTGCCTCGCCCGGATGCAGCGGCTCGCCGTAAACTTTGGAAGCAGGCGATATCATCTGATGCTAAGGTGGAGCGCAAAGTGCGCTGGACCCAGGTAGCTGAGGATCTGAAGCTGAGCGGCGGAGAGATCGCTGCGATCGCAACCACCGCTATCTCCCTGGCCCAGTCCGATAAGTCCCCAACCTTGACGTTAGCTCATCTACAGCAGGCGCTTGCCCTCCGCAACCTGGAATTTCCCAAGCCCTGATGTCTACCGGCTTTAAGTCGCTGGGCATCCTGCTCAACAGTGGAAGCGTAGCGTCTTTGAGGCTGGCTGTGCCGTAACACTACGACTTCCTGGGGTTCAGGAGCTTTGTTAGGCAGGCGTTATTCCTCTTCGTCGAACTCCTCCTCTTCGTCAAACTCCTCCTCTTCATCGGATTCTTCCTCTTCGGATTCTTCCTCTTCGGATTCCTCCTCATAGTCGTCTTCAGAGGCTGCTTCAGATTCTTCCGCTTCGACTTCAGCCTCCTCATCGCTGTTGCCGTAGCTGAAGCCGTATTCCTCATCCACCGCGTAGTTCTGGCAGAGGGTATCTAGCTCATCAATAAATTCAGTGGCATCGTCAATCGTGAGGTCAAAGTTGAGGATGTTTAGCAGGTAAGTATCGCCCTCGGATTCCTCATACTCATAGTCAAAGTAGTAGTCTTCCTCGTTTTCGACGTAGTTCTGGCAGAGTTCCTCAAGGGCTCCGGTAAATCCCTCTGGATCTTCGGTGGAGAGGTAAAAGTCGTACAGCAAGAGAGAGTTGTCGTCGGCAAAGAAGGACTCGTCTTCCTCCCAAACTTCGACGCTAAAGTCGAGATCGCTCAGCGCCTTGATAATCCAAGAGTCGTGACCGTTGTAGTCATCGTGCAGGACGTAGTCGTAGGGAATGTAGCAGTAGCCCTGGTCGCCCCACGCCGAGCCCCAGGAGTTGCGCACAATAAACATACGGTCTTTGTCGGAGTAGCCGACGCACAGCATGGCGTGCCAGCCGTGGGTTTCGCGCACGTTGTCAGACCGCTTGGGCATGGGTACTCGGCCCCCATTCCGGGTGGCATCGTCAAATGATTCAAAGGTGTTGAGGGCAAAGGCGATGGGATAGCCCTCGGCTAAGGTGTGTCGCCAGAGGTCAAGGTCGGTATCAATGACTTCGGCCTCAACGATCTTGAAGTTGGCCGCATGTTCGTAGGCGCTGGTTTCTGGCT
>JACVRP010000225.1 GCA_014534385.1 Cyanobacteria bacterium Co-bin13 | reverse complement strand
GTAGGTGCCCACTACCGGACAGAGCACTCCCGCCAATATACCCGCAATAAGAGAGTTGCGAATGAATTCGTAGGATAGGGGGTCAAAAAGCCAGTCCATGGAGTTGCGACGTGAGTATCATTTTCTCATTTTTGCTTACTGAGGTGGGGGCTTGGGTAGGTTAGAGTGGAATCAACTGTCTGGCAATTGCTGACATCGGGTCATCCTAACCCAGTAACTGCCTGCCCTACCGAGGCACCCAGAGCCCTATGGGAGTCGTTTTATATTTTCTACGCCACGGCCAAACGGCCTATAGCCTCACAGGAGGCTACTGCGGCACGTCTGCAAACGACCCTGGATTGACCGAGGCTGGTCTGGAAATGGCGCAGGAGTTTGCTCAGGCCTATGCTAATTTCCCCTGGACGGCGGTTTATGCCAGCCCGCTTAGAAGAGCTGTCGAAACGGCCCGGCCCCTGTGTCAGCAAACAGGGCTGGAAATGCGAGTGCGCGACGGCCTGCGGGAGGTGATGTATGGCCGCTGGGAGGGCATGCGCCCGGTGGAGGTAGACCAAGAGTATCACGACGAGTACGTGGCCTGGCTGACCGATCCCGCCTGGTATGCCCCCGTGGGAGGGGAGCGGGCTGTGGATATTGCCCGTCGCTCCTCTCAGGTGCTAGATGAGATCGAGCGCACCCACAGCGAGGGTCATATCCTGCTGGTCTCTCACAAGGCGACCATCCGGATTATGCTGAGCACCCTGATGGGGATTGATGTGGGCCGCTACCGCGATCGCATGGATATGCCCGTAGCGGCGGTCAGCATTGTGGAGCTGGCCGCGCGAGGGCCACTGTTTCACACCATTGCCGATCGCTCCCACCTGGGAGAGCGGCTGCGCTCCCTGCCCAGCACGTGAGGTGAGGCAAGGCCCATGACCCTGAAACTCTATCTCCTCCGCAATGCAGAAACCTACTTCTGCCACACCGGGCGCTACTGCAGCCGCGATGGGGTACCGCTCACCGAGCGCGGTCAGCAAATGGCTGACTACTTTGCCCGCAGCTACCGGGATGTGCCCTGGAAAGCCGTGCTGTGTAGCCCGCTAAATCACGCGATCGCAACCGTCAGCCCCCTTTGTGAGGCCACTGGCCTATCTGTAGACTGCCGCACCGAGCTGCGCGAACTTTCCTTTGGAGCCTGGGAGGGCATGTCGCCCCAGGAGGTCAACCAGCAGTACCACGACGAATACATCCGCTGGTTAGCCGATCCCGCCTGGAACGCGCCCACTGATGGCGAGAAAGGCATTCGCGTTTCCCGCCGCAGCTCTGCCGTGCTCGAAGAAATTGAAGAAACCTATCCCGAGGGCCACGTGCTGGTGGTCTCTCACAAAGCCACCCTGCGAATTATGCTCTGCAGCCTGTTAGGCATCGATATTGGTCGCTACCGCGATCGCCTGGCCATGCCGGTGAGCGCAGTCACCTTGGTGGAGGTGTCACAGTATGGTCCCTTCGTACGGATGCTCAACGACTGCTCTCACCTGCCCCTGCCCCTGCGCCCCAAACTGATGGGCAACGGCTCGGACAGTTAATCGGGCGGCTGCGGATCATCAGCAGGAGAGCGATTAACCTGGGGTTGGGTATGGCCCTGTTCATCCAGATAGCCCAAACGCGTCAAAAAACTCCGCAAAGCTGCCGGAAAGTCTTTGAACTCAGAGGCGACGTTGCCCTCTTGGTCATAGTTTGTCAGGCCCCAATCATCGCTCCGGTCGTAGTGGGCCAGCATAAAATCCCAGCCCTCTTGATACTCCCCCAGCCGAATTTTTTGAGCCACATATCCTGCCAGCAAGCCATTGCGGTCTGGGAAATCGTCTGCCTGCTCCTGGGAAGCGGTATACATCTGCCAGGCTGCTGACTTGAGATAGTCCCGAAATTGGGGCGTGGTATCGACGTATTGGCCGTTTTGAAAGCTCAAAATCAGGCTGGGGGGAAACGATCCGGCGTAAGAACTAAAGGTGTAGAAAAAGGCATTGTCTAGGGTCACAAATTCTGTCAGGCCGTCCTGGTTCAAGTCCCGAAACTCCCCACCCCCACCGTCTAAGGGGGCAAAGGGAATGGCCTGAAAGCCGCTGCCGTCCCAGGTGTAGGTGGTGTAGGCCAGGCAGCAGTGGGCTCCCCCTGTAAAAGCCTCAAGAATAACTTCTGGAGCACCGTTGTTATCGAGATCGATCAGCTCTACGCTGCCAAAATAGTAGGTCGTTGCCGCCGTCGTTGCGTAGGAGGTGCCGTTGTAGAAGATTTCCAGCTGAAGATTGTTCTCCTGCTCAGACGGGCGCTCAACGGTCTGATAGCTCACCTGCACACTGACAGGTCCGAGGGAAAGTTCATGGTTCCGCAGGTCAGCAGTCTCTGATGTAACCTCTAAGCGAGTCTCGGCGGTAGGGGACTGCCGATCCCCAGAGGCGCGGCTTAAAGACTGGCTCTTTAGAACCATTGCAGCGCCCAAAATTCCCGCTATCGCTAAGCCTGCGGCTAACGCAGAGCTCAAAACCAGCTTTGTGTTCATGCTTTCCCGTCCTGCAAACCGCCTATCTGAATCTGTCATACTCCAGATCGGCTGGGTAATCGGGAAAGGTTTTTAGAACTTAGAGATCAGAACTTTGGAGGGGTGTGGTTCAGTAGCGCCAGTAGCGTTTGCCGCGAAAGAAGACGCCCAAGGCTGCCCCCACAATCTGGGTATAGCTAAGACCTACCAGAAAAGACACATCCCAGGGAAGCAGCCCTCTGAGAAACAGCACGAGCCCAAGGCAGGCAACCAGTGCCCAAAGGATGCCGCCGTCTAGAAAAACGCTGCGGAAAACTTGCTGCATCAACACCACCGACAGCGCCCCAACACCCATCATCGCTAGGAAGGGCAGGACCAAAAACAGCAGGCTGAAAAAAGCTGAGAGTCCGCCGTCTAGAAGCGCTGGGGGGAGCTGAAGAAATACCTGCAGCAGAAGGAAATCGAGAACGGTGGCAATCAGGACAGTGAGCGCAGCATTTTGCAGCAAAATCACCCAGGGAAGAGTTTTTAGCCGCGATAGGGGATTACGCATTGGGTTGGAAAACCATCTCTCTTGCTACTGCCGATGAATTTAAAGGTAGCGTACTGCCGGGGCGCTCGGTTGGCTTTGACCCTTGGGAGACATTTAATCTCCAAATTCGGACAAGAGAGCGTTGCCGCAGGCTCTAAAAACGGCGAACCTACAAATTTCAGTGCTTTTTTGGTATTTTGATCACCTTGCATGGCTAACTCTTTCAAAGCGTGGCTTAACCACTGGATTCCTGACCTGGACTCTCGCATTTGGATCCTGGCTGGAGGGCGGCTGCTCTCTCAGGTTGGCATTGGCTTTACGCTGTTTTATGCCCCGATTTTCTTTGTTGATCAGGTGGGGCTATCGGCAACTCAGGTAGGCCTGGGGCTGGGTATCGGCTCCCTGGCCGGGATGCTGGGGCGCTTCCTGGGTGGCTCCATGTCAGACTCGCCGCACTGGGGTCGCCGTCCAGTCTTGCTTTGCTCAGCGCTGGTCTCAGCGCTGGCGGACCTGGTGCTGGTGCTGGCTAATGACTTTCCGATTTTTGTTCTGGGTAATTTGCTGATGGGCTTTGGCATTGGCCTCTACTGGCCCTCTACAGAGGCCGTGGTGGCCGATATTACGCCAGAGGCTAACCACAATGAGGCCTTTGCTCTGGTGCGGCTGGCCGATAGCCTGGGCCTGGGGCTGGGCGTTATTTTTGGGGGCTGGTTGATTGCAGCAACAGGGGCTTACCGGGCTCTGTTTGTAATTGACGGGGTGACCTACCTGCTGTTTTTTGCCCTAATCTATTTCACCATTGCTGAAACGTTGGCTGTACAGGCTGATCGGCCTTCTATCTGGCGGGGCTGGGGGCTGGCGCTATCCAATACCAGCCTCCTGATTTATGTGCTGGTCAACGTGCTGTTTACAACTTACCTGGCTCAGGTGCAGAGCACGCTGCCCGTTTACTTCTATCAGTTTGTGGGTGGCCCAGAGCAGCAGGGGTTATCAGAGGCAACGCTGAGCCTGCTGTTTACCTGGCACGTGATTCTGGCAGCAGGGCTACAGATGCCGGTGGCTCGGCGTCTAACCGCCCTAAGCCAAACGCGGGGGCTAATGATCTCAGCCTGCCTCTGGGGCATGGGCTTTGTCTTGGTAGGGCTAGCCGGTATCTCGGGGGACTTTCCCGTCGTGTGGGCAGCGGCGGCCCTGAGCATTATGGCCGTTGCAATGGTGGCCTACACTCCCATTGCAACGGCCCTGGTGGTGATGCTTGCTCCCAAGTCCCAGCGGGGCATTTACCTATCGATTAATTCAATGTGCTGGGCTGTGGGCTACTTCATTGGGCCTCCGCTGGGAGGATGGGCGCTCGATCAGGGGGCTGCGATCGCAAATGGCTTTTGGCTCGCTATGGCCCTCACGGCTGTTCCAGCCCTGGGTATTTTGCACTACCTGGAGCAGTGTTTGGAGTAGACAATGGCAGCTGAAGGAAGTTCCCGGGCTAGAAGCACTTTTATGTAAACTTCAGCACTGGGCTGCCTCTGCGAAAAAATTTAATCGGATACGGTGAAATTAATTTGAAATGGGAATTAGGGTGCTCCTCCAATTAATTCGAGGCTAGCTGTTGTTGCATCTTTGGAAAAGCTCCCATGTTTACCGGAATCGACCTAATTGTCATTGCCCTGGTGGGGTTGGCTGTTTTGTACTCCTCAAGGTCAGGCTCTAAGGAGTTTAAGGTCGATCTTGATCCCCTCACGTTTCTGGTGGTGGGGGTTGTTGTGCTGATGTTTGTCTTTACAGCCCTATGATTGCTTCCCAGGTGCCTTTAAGAATGGAAAGGGGGGCCAGCAGATTAGCCAGCTGGTTGTAGGCGTTTTCGATGCGATCGCCTTCTAGAACCACTTGGGGAGTTGGGTAGCGCTCTAGGACTTCTAACAGCGTGATTTGCCCATCTTCTGCCGCTGACAGCACCAGAGCAGAGCGGAGAGCCTGCCGACTAGCCTGGCCTGAGGGCGGACGAATGGCTTCTCCAACCTGATCTAAAACCAGTTCTCCTGGCCAGCTGTTCAAAGCCTGGCTCAGCAGGTTGGGATCGACGGTCAAGCTACGGGTCAAGACATCCTGCAGGCCAGCCGAATCTTGATTGGCAGTGCGCAGCAGCCCGCTCACCGAGGCAGGGGCTTCTCCTGTTTCTGCCAAAGTGGCCAAGTCGGTTACGGGGACAGTTCGGCCAAAGCCTCGGTAGCGCAGTAAAACGGTTTCTGCTGCGATCGCATTACCGCCCACCAAGCCTACCAGCACCGGAATGCCCAGCACAGCCAAAGCCACCTTTGCTGCCTGTCTTTTCATAGTGTCTACCTCAGGAACCACAATTATTTGGAATGACGCAGGCGCTGCCGATAAGGATTCTTAAAATCCTGCAACAAATTCTGCAGCCTGCCGCTTCATCTGCCTGTTTCCATTCTGCAACGTAAACCTTTGTAATGTAGGAATCCGGCATAATCTCCCCCTTAAGAAAGACGCTGTTGACCCCAACCGACCCGCAGCAGGCAAAACAAAAAGGGGCATAGCCTTGGCTATGCCCCTTTCTGACAGGAGTAGAGTTAATGAAACGGCAGGCCGCTAGCGACTGCAGTGGCCCTATCTATTGCCTTATCGACGCACTGTTGCTAGCTGTACTGTCTGCAGCGCTTCTACCAGCTGCCGCACAACAGCAATCATTGCCAACTCACTGTCCAACCGATTCACAGCCGAACCGACGCCAATACCGGCGGCCCCAGAGGCAATTGCCAGAGGAGCTGTCACATCAGACAAGCCTGAAGCACAGAGCACCGGAGCGGCCACAGCGCGGGAGATCTCTCGGGCAGCGGCCAGGGTTGGAGCGGCCTTTTCAATCAGACCCAGAGTGCCGGGGTGAGTAGGCTGGCTGGAGGTGCCTCCCTCGGTTTGGATAATGTCGGCCCCAGCCGCAACTAGGTCTTCGGCCAACTGCACCTGCTCATCGAGCGCCAGGATGTGCGGCACCGTTACCGAGAGGGTAATGTGAGGCAGCAGCTCCCGAGTGCGGCGGGTCAGTGCCAGTACTTCGGGGGCTTCAAACCGACGGCCCTGGGCATAAAACGCATCGAAGTTACCGATTTCAATTAGATCGGCCCCCGCCGCTACGGGCGCTAAAAAGGCTTCGGCTTCAACAGCAGAGACGCAGATAGGCAGATCCGTCAAAGACTTTGCCAAACGAACCAGTTCAGCATCGGCGGCAATATCGACCAGAGTAGCCCCACC
>JACVRP010000576.1 GCA_014534385.1 Cyanobacteria bacterium Co-bin13 | reverse complement strand
GACATCCCCTCAGAGCGGGTAAGCAAATTTGTGCAGGCTTACCTGGCGGTGGTAGACCTGATTGGCCAACGAGAAACTGACCTGCAGCGGGCCGAAACCGAAACTGAATCAATTCAGCTGCAGGAGAAGATCCAGGCCGAAGCCTATGAGCTAATTGAGCAGGCCGGTTTAACCCAGCAGGAGTACTGGCAGCTGCTGGGCCTGGCCAATACCGATCCTGATTTTCGAGAGCGCGTGCTGGCTCAAGTGGAGGAAATGAACCTCTAAAGCAAGGACTGGAAATGCAGAATCCGTCCGGAATTGCCGTGGCTATCTGCCAATAATGGAGGTAGCCCCTATCTTCCAAGGGAATTAAAGATGACAGAATTTTCCGGCTCGTCTGGCTCCGGCTCTTCTAGCTGGATTGCCCACCTGAGTGAGCAGGATATTCAGGCTCTGGCCCAGTCCCTACGGCGCATTGATACCGGCATGATGAAGGCGGGGAGCCAGGCTGGGCATCGCCTCTGGTACCAGGGAAAAGAGCCCTACTTTGATGTGATTTTTGAGCTGGTTTCCCAGGCTGACTTTCAACATCTGTCAGACGAAGCAATTCCAGACAGTATTAACTGGTGCCAGTTCACCCTGCGGGGCAAGGTATTGCTCTGGCAGCGCCAGCCGTCGCGCCTCCAAACGGGAGAAACTGAGGAGCTAGATGTGCCGCCGATGCTGGCCTACTACGCTGCCAGCAAGACCATTCGGGATGGGGCCAGGTTAGACGAGGTTTTTGTCGATCTGGCTCAGCAGATTCTGCAGGCCCGCCTGGATGAGCCCTACCTCTACAAAATGGGGCAGATTCTTCAGCAGTGTAAGGGCTGAGGTCTTGAGGTTGACAGCTGGGGTAGCCAAAGCCTAGCCGGAAGCGGTCACTGTAGAGAGCAACAAACCAGGTCGGCTTTCGAGACAATTGTCTGAAAACATGAAGCTACGGTGATGGGATCGGGTCAGGCCTGCTAGCCTGATTGGGCAGCATCCCCTGCTGGCGTCTGAACTGCAGGCCCCTAATCCAGGCTAGAAAAGTAAATCGCTGCCAGCCCAATTAGCCCTAACAGCGCCAGCGGTACCCAGAGGCTGCTCCAGTCGATCACTGCCCTTGCTCCTGCTTCCTCTGTAATGCCATGACTGTATCGAACCTTGTGCCCTGGTTGCAGGAAAACACGTCCCTGAATCTGCTCAGCCCTGATAGCCTGGCTGCAGTGGCTGCCGTCATTGAGGAGCGCGACTTGCCCGTTGGTAAGACTTTGGCCGAGGCAGGGACCGCGGCTGATGGGCTCTACATTCTGCTGCAGGGCAGGATTGAAACGCAGGGAGCAGCCGCTGGGAACGTCAGTTTTTTGCCGGGAGCCATTATCAATCTGGAGGCGCTGCTGCTGGATCAGCCGGTTGAAAAGACGGTGGTGTCGCTGACTGAGGTGCGCACAGGGTTTGTTAGTGCTGAGCAGGTTAAGGGCATTCTCAGCCGTCACCCCGATATCCTGCAAATCTTTACCCGGCAGTTGGCAGAGGCTTATAAGCGTCTATCCTCTCAGCTGGACTATGAGCAGGAGCGGCAGGTGATTTTGCGGCCCTACCTGGTCGCTAAGGCAAAGCGGGGGGTGATCGGCAAAAGCCGTTATGCGGTGCGGATGCGGCAGCAGGTGCGCGATTTCTCTAGCCACCGTGAGCCGGTACTGATCTTTGGTGAGCCGGGCCTGGAAAAAGACAACCTGGCGGCGCTGATCCACTTTGGCTCTGCTGATCGACGGGAGCCGATTGTGCGAATTGACTGCTCCAAGCTTCAGGCTAACGGGGCTGACCTGTTTGGTCGGGCTGGGGGCAAGCCAGGGCTGCTGGAGGCCGTGGGGCGGGGCACGCTGATTCTCAACAATACTCAGGAGCTGCCGCAGGAGCTGGTGGGTGCGATCGCAACCCTCCTGCGCACCGATACCTACCGCTCTGTGCTGCGTGCAGAGGGGCCGCAGCCGCCCGAAAAAATATCTCAGGCCCGCCTCATCCTACTTTCCGAAAGACCTGTTCCTGCCCTTGATGCTGCTGTAGCCCACACCTTCAAGGTACCGCCCTTGCGAGTGCGTAAGGCCGATATCAGCGACCAGGTTGACTACTACCTCAGCCTGATGTGCCGGCAGCGGCGGATGGGGCGGGTGCGGGTATCACCGGAGGCCATTCGCCGCCTGCAGGCCTACGACTTTCCCAACAACCTGCGGGAGCTAGATAACCTGGTGG
>JACVRP010000653.1 GCA_014534385.1 Cyanobacteria bacterium Co-bin13 | reverse complement strand
CTTCGGCTAGGGTATCTCGGTGGGTTTTGTGATCGGCCTGGTTAGCCAGAGCCAGCTTGAGAACGGCTTTGCCCACCTCTGTATCGCTCAGGAAACCAGCAGCAGCACTGTAGGCCCAAATCGCCTGATGCTCGTAGTACAGAGCACCGTTGAGAATAGCCGCATCGTTGGCAGCGGCCTCGTCGTTGGCAGCGGCCGGGCGGGCGGCCAGCGCCGATAGCCCAACTGCACTGCTGGCTCCGGCAAATAAACCACCAATTACCATGCGGCGGCGTGAGACCGATAGGCTGTGGGATTTCTTGGGGAAGATCAGTCTAGGTTCCATTGCGGATTCTCCTCTACAAGTCAGTCTGAACCAGTTCTCAATTGCTGCAGAACTGATCACAATACGACCAGCCCCTAGAATTGGATTGCACCTATTTCAGAAATCTGATTTTGAGCGGTCCGCGTACTCAATCATGTAGAGCTAACTAGGCAAACCCCGTTTTGGACAGCTGCCCGGTTATTGGCCCGGTCAAATCAATGGATTGGTGTAATTCTGATTTTCCAGGGCGGCAGCACGTCCCCTGGCTATTTTGGACTGCAGGCATGCCGCCCGATCCCTCTACCCCCGATCCCGCTAACTTACGCCAGGCTACTGATCAGAGCCTGGTAACTCGCCTACGGGCAGGACAGACCGATGCCCTCGGGGTTCTATACGACCGCTACGCTAGGCTAGTTTATTCTCTGGCTCTGCGCATGCTGGGCAATCTAGAAGAAGCCGAAGACTTGACTCAGGAGGTCTTTTTAGCCTTTTGGCAGCGAGACAAGTACGACGTCGACCGGGGCAGCCTGAGCAGTTTTCTGGTTACTTTTACCCGCTCTCGGGCGCTAGATCGGCTCCGCAACCGGGGCGTTCGATATCGCGCAATGGAGCGGCTGCAGGGCCTAACCCAGCCCAGTTCCAAGGCTGAAACGCCGCTGGAAAGAGCCTCTCTAGAAGAGCGATCGCAGCAAACCCGAGAGGCCCTCAACCAGCTACCCGCCCTAGAGCGACAGGTTCTAGAAATCGCCTACTTTGAAAATCTCAGCCAGTCCCAAATCGCCCAAAAGCTAAACATCCCCCTAGGCACCGTCAAGACCCGCTGCCGCCAAGGCCTACTCCGCCTCCGGCAACTCCTCACCGACCACCGCTAACCCCCCCGCCCCTATCTCCCCACCTCCCCCTACCCCCTTGCCCCCCGCCCCGCGTCTTTCCCCCTCCCACCCTCCCCTGCTTCCATGACCCCACCCACCCTCCCCGACAACTGGCAAGAACTCCTGGCAGGCTATGTCCTGGGAGACCTGGATTCGGAAGAACTGGCCCAGGTGCAGCTGCTGCTGAGGGACCATCCCGAACTGGAAGACGAAGTGCGATCGCTTCAGGCCACCTTTGACGGGCTGCCCTATGGGCTGGAGCAACAGACTCCTCCGCCCCCCCTCCGTAGCCGGGTTATGGTGGCTGCCCAGTCGGCCCCGGCTGCTTCACCCACGCTTCGCCCCTCTACTGCTCGGCGGTGGCGGCTGGCTCTGTGGCTGGGAGTCGGCTGGGCGGTGACCACTGTGGCTCTGGCCGCCCTGGCTGTGGATAACTACCGCCTGCGCCAGGCTCAGCAGCAGCTAGAAACGGTGGTTGCCAGCTTCAGCCAGCCTACTACCCGCTTCTATGCAATGGCTGGCACCGAAGCGCAGCCTCAAGCCAGCGGGCGGCTGGCGATCGACCCGACTTTGGGGGCAGCCGCCATTGTTACCGATCTGCCGATGCTGCCCGAGGGGCAAGCCTACCGCCTGTGGGCCCTGGCCGACAGCGAGCCAGTTTACTGCGGTCAGTTCAATAGCCAGCCTGGTCAGAAGATGCCGATCCGGTGGTCTTTGCCCGATCCGGCCTGCAGCCTGGCAACGGCTCAACTGCTGGTTACTGCTGAGTCGGCAACTGCCCCACCGATTCCGGCAGGGCCTTTGGTGCTGCAGAGTGGCTCTTGATGCCTACAGTTGGGCAACCTGATTTTGCAGGGCGCTAAGAAACAGCTTGCCGTTGTTTAAAGGGGCAATTTCAATCACCATAATTTCCCCAGTTTTAGAGAAGACTTGAATCACGTCACCTATCAGCGCCTGCTCCTGGTGTTCGATGCGATCTATTTGGGAGAGGGGAATGACGCTATCAGTGCTGTTTTTGTGATAGATAACGCGGTCACTGGTTAGGATGACGGCCTCGGTGCTGTTTAAAGCAACGGTGGCATCGTAGTAGGCAATTACTTGTTCATCAGATTCCAGCAGGTCGCTTTCCTTCAAATATTCGAGCGCGTAACTCTCCATGTTGCTGCTGACTCGAACGCCGCCTTCGGGGCCCGATCCAAAGAAAAGAATTAGCCCCGTAAACAAAACCAGCAGCGCTCCTACGGGAATGCCCAGACCCAGGCCAATCCATTTCCAAACATTAACTTTTTTGGGCTCCATTGCAGTATCCTCAACAGGCTAATTGCTTAATTGCTTTAGCCTTATCTTAAAAACTGAGACCGACCGTTTAAATCCGCAAAAGTGCCAGCCTGCTTGCAGAAAACTGCAGTGTGGGGACGCAGAATTTAAGGAGAGCTTTGCCCAGCTATAGCGCTAGCCATTGGTGTTAGGACGGGGTGCAGGGGTTGGAACCCCTGGCTGGGGGGAGAGCCCCCACACCCCCCAATGAAATGAATTTGCGGGGGAAATGGGGGGCAGCGATTACGAGGTTTTTGTTTGCAATTTAAAAAAATCGCGGTTTTTTGCCGCGTTTGGGGGGGAAAAATTTGGG
>JACVRP010000105.1 GCA_014534385.1 Cyanobacteria bacterium Co-bin13 | reverse complement strand
GGGGGGGGGGGGGGGGCCGTGGATGCGTTGGGGCAGGGAGAGGTAGTGGGCGGGGGAGACGCGGGGCGGGGGGGACGCGGGGACGCGGGGAGGAAGCGATGGGGCAGATACGGAGGGTAGGGAAGCGGGAGCATTGCTAGGGGCGTAAGGGCTTGCGCCCTCGCCTTGATCTGGGAAATGGCTGGTAGGGGCGCAAGGGTTTGCGCCCTCGCCCTGGGCTGGAGGAAAACAGGTTAGCCACGTCTCCAGCGATGGCGTAGCGGAACCCAGTACCAGGGGGCAGTCTTCCAGCTGGGCGCGCCACTGGGCGACGGCGCGGGCGTGGTAGCAGGGGGCGGGGCTGTCTTGCTTGAAGCTGCTGTCGTGCTCCTCGTCAAGGATGAGAATGCCCAGATGGGGTAGGGGGGCAAAGATAGCAGAGCGGGTGCCGATGACAACTTGGGGCTGGCCGCTGAGCATTTGCCGCCAAGTGTCGTAGCGTTCGCCTTCAGAGAGGGCGCTGTGGTAGACGCAGACTTGGGAGCCAAAGCGGCGGCGAAAGCGATCGGTGAGCTGGGGCGTAAGGCCAATTTCGGGCACCAGCACCAGGGCCGATTGACCGGCGGCAAGGCGAGGTGCGATCGCCTGCAGATAGACCTCAGTTTTACCTGAGCCGGTAACGCCGTGGAGCAGCATCTGGCAGTGGTGGTTCTGCTGACTGATAGTGCTTAGGGCCTGTTGCTGGGCAGCGGTCAGAGACTTAGCCTGATCGGGCTGGAGATCGGGAGTATCGGTGGGGCGACGCAGCACTTCTCGCGCCTCGATCAGCAGGTGGCCGCTGCTGGCCAGCCGTTTTAGCGTGGCGCTCGTGGTCTGGCAAATCTGCAGCGCTTCGCTAAGCCAGAGATCTCCCCCCTGCCGCTTAAACAGGGCCAAAATTTCCTGCTGGCGGCTGCTGAGAGCCGGGTCGGCAGGGTCTCCCAGCAGGGTCACGGCCTGTCGCTGCTTAGGCCGGGGTGGCTGCGGTGGAGCTAGATAGCTCTCAACCCAACCACGCTCTAGTAACTGCCGCAGAGCGCGGTGGTTACCGCTACTGAGCTTTTGCAGGTGCTGCCAGGTATAGTCGCCCTTGGGCGCTTTTTGCAGATGGGCCAGCAGGGCGGCAGCGGCGGGCTGCACTTGGCTGGCGGCCTGAGCCGGAATTTGCTCGGGGCAGAGCCGCACCCGGCGCTGGGAGCGGGCCAACAGCCCTGGCGGTAGGGCCGTGCGAATTACCTGCATGAGGGAGGTTTGATAGTAGGCGGCCACCTGCTCTAGCAGCTGCCAGTAGGTAGGCGAAAAGAAGCGGCGGTTAAGAATGCCCTCGACCGGGCGGATTTGCTGGGCGGCGACAGTTTCGGGGGGGTGGACGGCCAGGCGCAGTGCGATCGCACCCACCTGCTGAGGGCCAAAGGGAACGCTGAGAATGTCTCCCGGCTGCACCTCTAGCTCGGGCGGTACTCCATAGGTATAGAGGCCTTGGGCTCCGGGACAGTCCACCAGAACCTCAACCCACTTTGGGGTCGGCGCTACAGAGGTGTTTCCCCCGTCAGCCACGTTTCTTCCTCACCTGAACCTTCCCAGTCTAGAGCGTTTTTTGGGAGGACTGGAGGCAGGGGCTGTTGCGACAGCTCAGGATAAGGCGAAGACAACGCAGGTACAGCTAACGTCAACTTGATAATAGAGCTGGCAGTGACGCCTCTACCGAAAGATAGATTAGCCTCAAAAACTTTGAGAGTTCTAGTCTGAACGGCTCATTCTTTGTCTGTTAATCACCGAATAGAGATAATCGCTAAATAGAGATAAATAGTCCCTCAATTGCCCAAGCTTAATTGCCCAAACTGTCGAGGGCAATTCTAGCCGCTATTTCCCTGTTAGAGGCAACAGGTTTAAAGGTTAAGCGAGGCCTAAGACGGAGCCGTGACTGGCAAAACCCGTCAGCTGTTCCGTCTCTTAACATTTCCGTTAGATTTGCTGGAAAGTTTTAGCTTACTGTTACAGTGTGCAGAAATAACCACGAAATTTTACACTCAGCAAGAAAAGTACGAATAAACTGAGTCGCCCGCTCAGGAAATGAATCAGAAATCACGAATTCCTCAAAGGGGGTTGCTATATTCAAGGCGATCCGTTATATGTCTTACAACTTGTTGGGTATAAGAACTCTCTATTCCTATGGCTGCTGCTTTTAACCCTGGCTCAGAAAGTCCAATTGACTGGCCCGAACTCAGTCAAGCTGAATTGTCCGCTGTCTTCTCTGAAGCGGGAGCTAACTTCGCTGAGGTCGATCATGAGACCGGGCCGGAGTCAGCCCACTGGGACGAAGACAAAGAAGTTCTGGCAAAATTTTCCTCCTCCGACGACCTGGCTAATATTGGGTTGACTGGCTACAGCAAGACCCTCACCGATGATGCGGTAGGGGCCTTCTTTAAGGAAATGGCCCGTTACCCTCTGCTCAACCCCAGTGAGGAAATTGAGCTGGCCAGGCAGGTGCGCTTTTTAAGTCAGGTTGATGACCTCAAAGACAGGCTCCGTAAAGAGCTGTCTCGATCTCCTAGCCGAGCTGAGCTAGCGGCCAAGCTCAGCTTAAGCGAATCCCAGTTTAGCCAGAAACTCCACCAGGGGCGCTCAGCTAAACGGCGAATGATTCGCTCCAATCTACGGCTGGTCGTTTCGATTGCCAAGCGTTACCTAAATCGGGGCGTGCCCTTTCTCGATCTGATTCAAGAAGGAGCCCTAGGACTCAATCGAGCAACCGAGAAGTTTGACCCCGATAAAGGGTATAAATTTTCTACCTATGCTTACTGGTGGATCCGTCAGGGCATTACCCGCACCATTGCCAACGATGCCCGCACCATTCGCCTGCCCATTCACATTGTTGAAAAGCTCAACAAACTAAAGAAAGCTCACCGCGATCTGCGGCGGGAACTGCACCGTAACCCTACGGAACCAGAGTTGGCCGCAGCCCTAGATGTTACTGTTGATCAGCTTCGCAGTTTACAGCAGGTGCGGCGACGCTCTCTATCGCTCAATCATCGAGTCGGGAAAGGGGAAGATACGGAGCTGATGGAACTGCTGGAAGATAGCAACACCCAGTCTCCCGAATCGAAAATTAGTGAGACAATGATGCGCCAGGAAATTTCTAGTGTACTGGCAGAAGTGTTGACCGAACGGGAAAAGGATATTATTACCCTGCGCTATGGATTAGCAACAGGCGAAACCCACACGCTAGAGGAAGTAGGGGGCATGTTTAACCTGTCCCGCGAGCGGGTGCGGCAAATTCAAACTAAGGCTATGCGAAAGCTGCGTCGGCCTCAGGTTGCTGCCCGTTTGAAAGGATGGCTGAAGTAGTGCTTGCAGGTCTCGTTTAATTCTCTAACAAATAGCTCAGCTGCATTTTGCTTTCCGCTGGCGCAGCAGATTAGGTAAGAACCTGAATCTGCTGCGCTTTTATTATTTCAAAGAGGTTAGAGCCTAGGTGACTAGGCTGCTTCAGTAGCCATTCAGACATCCAAAGGATGCGAGATCTCTTTATGATGAGATCGCTGTTAGGGGATACATCTGATGGATTACAAGCAGGAGCTAATCACAACTATCCACGATCTCGGCTGTGATGTGGGTCAGCTGGAGGCTCGTTTGACAGAGCTGAGCCAGACCCAACCGACGGCAGTTTTGATTCCCTCGCTCTATGAAGAGCTAGAGCGGCCTGCACTGACGCTGATCCGGGACCACCTGAGCCAGTGTGCCTTTGTTAACAACGTCATCATTTGTCTTTACGCCGATACCTGGGAGCAGTACGTCAAAGCGGTGCAGTTTTTTGAGCCCCTGCCCCAACCCACCTTTGTCCTTTGGGAAAATGGCCCCCGGATTACGCAGATTCTTCAAGATTTGCAAAGCCGGGGCCTGGATCTGCTGCAGTTTCGCGGCAAGGGCCGGGCGGTCTGGATGGGCTTAGGCGTTGCAACGCTGGATGCGGTTGCGATCGCACTTCACGACGCCGATATCACGACCTACGATCGCTCCTACCCGCTCAAGCTGCTCTACCCAATCCTGGAGCGAGAGTTTGGGATTGCCTTCAGCAAGGCCTACTATGCCCGCCTGGGAGAAACGCCGCGCAGCATGCATGGACGGGTCACACGGCTGTTTGTCACGCCCCTAATCACCTCCTTAATGGAGCTGTTTGGCTACCGCGACTACCTGCGCTACCTCGATGCCTACCGCTACCCGCTCTCCGGTGAGTTTGCCCTAACCAGCGATCTGGCCCTGACGACCCGCATTCCAGCAAACTGGGGGCTGGAGGTGGGCCTGCTGGCCGAGGTCTACCGCAACGTGGCGCTCAAGCGGGTGGCTCAGGTGGATCTGGGCCTGTTTGAGCACAAGCATCAGTCCATCGGCACCGCAGTTGATCAGGGGCTGCAAAAAATGTGCCGCGACATTCTCCAGTCCATCCTGCGAACGCTGACTGAAACTGAGCAGGTGGTAATTGGGCCTGACCATATTCGGGCGCTGCGGGTCAAATACCGGCGTGAGGCCCAAAACCTGGCCCGTCAGTTTTTTGTCGATGCCCGCTTCAACAACCTGGTCTACGACCGGCACGCTGAGGAAGTTACCCTGGAGTGCTTCGAGCGAGTAATTCTGCACTCGGGTGAGCAGTATCTCAACGATCCCACCGGCACCCAAATTCCTGATTGGACCCGGGCCCTGGCGGTTATCCCGGATCTGCGCGAGCAAATCCAGGATGCGGCGATTTCCGATATGGCCGATGCCCGCGCAGCTGTAGCCGGCCATTCAGAGGCGGCTACAGCAACGTCGTTAAGCCTGGGCTAAGAGGCGGTTGGAGAGGAGGACCGGCAGACGGGCTGAGCTGTCTAAACTGCCTATGGAATTACGAGGCGGTTTCCATACGGTTTTTGCTCCGCAGGGTGACGTTGACGCCATCGCTAGACTGTTCGATCACCAGCAGTGGCGTCGGCTTTGCTTTCTGGTCCCAATGCATGTAGGCGATGCGGCCTTGAATGGTGGGCTGCCAGTTCTGGTGCTCGTCTTCTGGGCCGAGGAAGGCTTCAACGCACTCAATCAGCTGGCTAATGGTGGCTGAGGTGGCCTGGGTTGGCAGTTTAGCCAGCCGGATCTGGATGCGAAACAGGACTCGTTTTTTGGCGCTAGGCTCGTCGTTGAGGGCGTACTCTACGTCAAAGATCTCATCGACAGCGCGGGGTTTACTGGCAATGCCGATCAGGCCTGCCTCGGCCTGGTTGGGCCGCAGCGCTACGCTGATCTTTTGCTTAACCTTGATCTTGACCTGGTTGACGATGGAGAAGTGAAACAGCTCCTCCTCCATCCGCATTCGCAGGTAGTCGAGGTTAAACTCGCGCGAGTGGATCAGGTCAGGGTTCTTCTCCATCTTTGTGATGGTTTTGAGCGCCCTTTGCACCTTCTTTTGCAGTTCTCGGTTTTTATATTCTTCGAACTTTAGTCGCTTTTGAATACGGGTCTGTTGGAAGTGGGAATAGGCTCCCAGCCCCATAAGCAGCAAGGTTAGCATCCCAGATGAAATCATCCAGGGATTTTCCAGGCCCGCGCGAGCGGCTGGGGCTGGTGCTTGTGCGATCGCAGGTTGAACGAGAACGTTCGAAGTAAACATGATCGTTGGGAATAGCACAAATCTTATAGGCATAGAATTCCCCTTCCCCTATAAATTCCATCAGGGTCAGCTGTGAAAACGGCTAAACCGCTTGACAAAAGCCTTATAGATAGATTCATTGCAGGGTTTGCGCGTTTACAAATAGAGGGGAATGGCAATGCCTTTAAACAAAGTTTTCTGCTGATCAATTCAGTATTCCGGAAGGGATTTACGGATAGTTACGGTCCAACTTTTTGGCCCACCTGCCCCAACTCTGCCGGCAAGCGCTGCTGACTGGCCGCTACCCAGATCCGACCTGCCGTAGAATTGTGGTTTATGCGGCCCTTGCACCCTCTCCTCACCCATGCACTGCGACTACCTAGAAAGAATTCTCACCGCCCGCGTTTACGATGTGGCCCAAGAAACGCCCCTCGACCTGGCCCCTAATTTGTCTGCTCGGCTCAACAACCGGCTACTGCTGAAGCGAGAGGACATGCAGTCTGTCTTCTCTTTCAAGCTGCGGGGAGCCTACAACAAAATGGCCAAGCTGCCCCCTGACCTACTGGCCCTAGGCGTGATTGCCTCTTCTGCAGGCAACCATGCCCAGGGTGTTGCCCTGGGGGCGCGGCAGCTGGGTACTCGGGCCATTATCGTCATGCCTACGACGACGCCTCAGGTTAAGGTGGATGCCGTTCGCGCCCAGGGCGGTGAAGTCGTTCTCCATGGCGAAGCCTACGACGATGCCTATCTCCACGCCCGTGAGCTGGAAGCCGAAAAGGGCCTTACCTTTATTCACCCCTTTGACGATCCGGATGTGATTGCCGGCCAGGGCACCATTGGCATGGAGATCCTGCGCCAGTGCCAGCCGCCTATCCACGCTATTTTTGTGGCGATTGGGGGGGGCGGCCTGATCTCGGGCATCGCTGCCTACGTCAAGCGCCTGCGGCCCGAGATTAAGATCATTGGGGTAGAGCCAGTGGATGCCGATGCCATGTCCCGTTCCCTCAAAGCGGGCCAGCGGGTGCGGCTAGACCAGGTGGGCCTGTTTGCTGATGGGGTAGCGGTACGCCAGGTGGGCGCAGAAACCTTTCGGCTCTGCCAGCAGTACGTAGACGACATCATATTGGTCGGAACGGATGACATCTGTGCTGCCATCAAAGACGTATTTGAAGACACTCGCTCGATTTTAGAACCGGCAGGAGCCTTGGCCATCGCCGGAGCCAAAGCTTACGTAGAGCGGGAAAACATCGAGGACCAAACCCTCGTTGCCGTGGCCTGTGGAGCCAACATGAATTTTGACCGGCTGCGGTTTGTTGCCGAGCGAGCCGAACTGGGAGAGCGCCGAGAGGCTATCTTTGCAGTGACCATTCCTGAAGAACCGGGCAGCCTCAAGAAATTCTGTGAGTGCATTGGTAAGCGCAACCTGACTGAGTTTAATTACCGCATTGCGGATGAAAAAGAGGCGCATATTTTTGTTGGGTTACAGATTCAGAACCGCGAAGATGCTCTGAGAATTGCCCAGAATTTTGAGTCCCACGGCTTTCGCACCCTGGATTTGACTGACGATGAGCTGACCAAGCTGCATCTGCGGCATCTGGTCGGCGGCAAGTCTCCTTTGGCCCACGACGAGCTGCTCTACCGCTTTGAGTTTCCGGAGCGCCCCGGAGCCCTAATGAAATTCGTCAACTCCATGAGCCCGGACTGGAATATCAGCCTGTTCCATTACCGCAACAACGGCTCTGATCACGGTCGAATTGTCACAGGCATTCAGGTGCCGCCCAATGAAATGGCTGAGTGGCAGGCATTTCTAGACACCCTAGGTTATCCCTACTGGGATGAGAACAAGAATCCTGCGTATAAGCTTTTCTTGGGTTAGGGGCTGGGTCAGGGCAAGTTAGGAAAGCGGCAGGGGTAGGGAAATCTGGGGATGGGAAGCGCGAGGACGAGGCTTTGTATCATCCTTTTGCAAACCATGACAATTTCGACCTGACGTGGCATTAATTTAAGGGGCGTTCACGCAATGCGGCAGGGCCGTTATAGAGAATATGCAAAAGACTTTCTGGCTAGGATTTTGCCTGAGTTTGGCTGCCTGGGGGGCGGGTCAGCCGGGATACGCGCTGCCGGGTGAGCCGGTGCGGGCTGTGGAGGAGTGGATTCAGGCTAATCCGACGCTGCGGCCAGGGCCAGGGGAACGGCTGCTGATCAACCGCATTGACACCCCAGCGCAGCGGTTTGGCTTTCAGGCTTCGATCTTTCCAGTCAGTGGGGTTGCCCCTGGGGTGAACAGCAACCTCATTCGCACCGAGCGCTTTAGCCTGTTTGACCTGATCAATGGTCTCGATGGCAATCGGATGGAAGAGTCTCTGCGGGTAATCTATGGAACTGAGATCTATGCAGACTACCGTCGGGCCCTGCCTGTTTACAGCTACCCCAGCGCTGATGCGGTGCCGCTGGAGAACCCTAACCTGCGGCAGCAGGGGGAGGTGCGTCAGGGCGATCGCTATGCTTACTGGCTAGAACTCGATTCGGATCAGACGGGGACTACCTATTCTGGCCGGATGGCGATTTTTTTGAAAGAAGATCTGCCGCTGCTGCTAGAGCAGCTGGGCAGACAGGCAACGCCCTAGTCCATTGCTAGCGAGCGGTAAGGACATGCTGAGTTTGGGCACGCTGTAGAACAAAGGACTGGCTACAGCGGTCTTTTTCCACCTGATTGTCTCCAACCGATGCTGTTGCCATCTATTTTGGCTGAGGTGCTGATCGGGCAGATCCAGGCCCGTGGGCTCCAGTGTGTATCCTGTCAGAGCTCAATTGCGATCGCACTGCAGGCCCTGCTATCTGCTCCAGCCAGCACGCTAGGGGTTTTACAAGATGACCGGCTGCTGGGGTTGGTAACCAGTCAGGCGATTGTGCGGGCTTTGGCAAGCGGCACGGTAGAGCGTCACAGCCCGGTTGCTGGGGTTTGCCAACCCACTGTTCCGGTTTCCGTGGCGCAGCTAACCGACCTGGCGGCTTTGCTGCGCCAGCGCGACCTGTTGCGGCAGTGCCCACTGCCCGTAATCGATAACCAGGGCCAGCCCGTAGGGCTCTTGCTGGCAGAAGATCTGCGGCAGCTGCTCTCCCCAGAGACCTGGCTGCGCTGGGTGCGGGTGCGAGACGTTGGCCTGGTGTCTGGCCTGGAAGTGCCGCCCCAAGCGTCCGTTCAAACCCTGGCTCAAGGAATAGATTTACCTGTGGTAGTGGTCTCTGCAGCTAGCCGCACTCCGCTGGGCTGGGTGACCCCGGAGGATGTGCTGCGAGTGGTGACGGCTCACTCAAACTGGGCGCAGATGACTGCAGCGGATCTGCTCACGCCCCTGCCGGGAATGCTGACGCTAGACGATTCGCTGCAGACGGCTCGCGATCGCATGGCGGCGGCTCCCTTCATGGTTGTGACCACGGCTCGGGGTCAGTTCTGTGGGGTGCTGCTGCGATCGCAGGTCCAGACTCTTTGGGACCCCAATGAGTATCTCCAGAGCCGCTATAGCCTGGAGCAGACAGTGCTGGAGCAGACCCTAGAGCTGTACCAGCTGAGCTACCACCAGCGGCAGCTGCAGCAGACGCTAGCCCGCAGCGAGTCGCGCTACCAGGCAATTGTGGAAAATGCGCCGGTTGGCATCAGCCAGGCCGACGCCAGCGGCCAGTTCATTCAGGTCAACCGTCAGCTCTGCGACCTGCTGGGCTACAGCGAAGCCGAGCTGCTGGAGAAGCGCTATCAGGAGGTTACCCACCCCGATGATCTGGGCAAGTATACCCACGACATCCAGCGCTTGGTTGCCGGAGAGGTCTCTTTTCTGGTGCTGGAAAAACGGTACCTGCACAAAGAGGGCGCGCCTATCTGGGTCCAGGTCACTCTGTCCTGCCTGAGGGATGTAGATGGCTCGGTTGCCTCTGACCTGGCCATTGTTGAAGATATTCGAGAGCGCAAGCAGGCTGAGGTTGAGCGTCAACGCTTAGAGGCTGAGCGACAGCAGGCAATGGCGCAGCAACGTCTGTATCTAGAGGAAATGGCTATCTGGCGACGCCGCTATGAGATGGGCGGCCGGGCCAGCGGCCAGGTGCTGTTTGAATTTGACATGGTGGGGAACTGTGACCTCTGGGGGCCG
>JACVRP010000458.1 GCA_014534385.1 Cyanobacteria bacterium Co-bin13 | reverse complement strand
GGGGGGGGGGGGGGGGCGGGTAGGGGCGTAAGGGCTTGCGGCCTTTGGTGTGGACAGATGGGTGAACCGTTCCCAGGAAAAGGATTCTAGCAGGGGGTCGAACTTGCCTTGAACGGCTTGAGCGACCAGGTGCGCTGTGATCGGGGTCAGCAAAATGCCGTTGCGGTAGTGGCCGGTCGCCAAGATTAGGTTGTCCATTGGGCCGGGGCCGAGCAGCGGTATTTCATCTGGGGTGGCGGGGCGAAAACCCCACCAACATTCTTCTAGAGGGAAATGGGCCAGGTCGGGGTAGAGCTGCATAGCGCTGCTGAGGAGCTGTTGCACGCCAGCCGGAGTGTTGCCGGGGGTAAAGCCGACAGCTTCGCTGGTCGCTCCCAGCACGATGCGGCCATCCTGCCGAGGCACGATATAGATTGACTCGCCATAGAGCACCCGGCGCAGGGGCTGGGGCTCTGCGTAGTTTTGGGGCACCCGCAGCGCTGCCATTTGGCCTTTGTGGGGAAAAACGGGCACCGGCACCAAATCGCTCGACCAGGCTCCGGTAGCCAGGACAACCTGGTCAGCGGTGAACTCGCCCGCGCTGGTAAGCACCTGGGTAATGCGGCGGCGCTGCTGCTGGAAAGCCCTGACCGTGACGCCTTCGTGAATGGGAATGCCCAAGTCCTGCACGGCTATTCGCAGGGCCTGCACCAGGGCGCGGTTGTCGATCTGACCGTCTTCGGGAAACCACCAGCCGCCCTGCACTTCGGAACTGAGACCTGCCTGATAGGCATGAATGGCGGCATCTAGCGGGTAGGCCGGGGCATCGGCCGGAAAATCGAAGGGTTGAGGCGTAAACTGGGGGGCCAAAATGCCGCAGGGCCAGTAGCCCACCGATTTGCCGGTCAGGGCTTCGAGCTTTTGCACCCAGGTTGGATATCGGTGCAGGCTGCGCTGGCACAGCTCCAGCATAGGACCGGGCGGCAGCATTTCGGCGTGGGGGGCCAGCATTCCAGCGGCGGCATGGCTAGCGGCTTCCTGAAAACTGCGGCTAATAACGGCTACCGCCGCACCCTGCTGCTGCAGCTCAAGCGCGATCGCAAGCCCGACAACGCCACCTCCAATGACCAGGACATCGCTCGTCCGATCTACCATGCCTCACTCTCAAAAACTGAAAACTGATTAAATCGCTAAATCCATGGCTAAATCAATAGACCGCCCTACCACAGAGCCGGAATCGCCTCCAGGTTTGCAGGCGGCGGAGCCCCTGCGGGAGCCGTTGTCGGCGGCTGCACCTGAGCCTGCGCTCCGGTCGCCCCAGTCGCCCCAGTCGCCCCAGTCGCTCCAGTCGTCTGCCCCTGACCGTTGGCAGCTGCATTTGGATCTACCCCAGTGCCATTGCCCCCAGCGGTTTGGCCCGTCGCTGCAACGGGGCTACTCTGACGCTGCACCAGCCGCCCAGCCTGACCCACGGGATCCTGGGTCGCGCCGTTATTCCCTGTAGCGTTATTTCCTGTAGCGTTATTTCCTGTAGCGTTGTTTGCCTGTAGCCCTGCCGCACCACCGGTCAGGTCATTAAACCAGCTAGCCATACCCGTCCCAAAAACAGCAAACAGGGCAAGCACCCCCAAAATTCCAGCAAGTAGGTATCGGTTCATGCCCAAACTCCACACAACGGCACCTTTTCTATAATCGCTCAGGATGCCGGAGATCACCACGTCCGGAGGGGAGAAGGGTAGGGGGTAAGGGAAATAGAGAGTTTTCTGCCCTCCCACCCATCCACCCTCCCACCCCTCCACCTCCTACCAAACCTGCGCCTGCCCTTGACCCCAGAAGCCGTCGTACTTGGTGACTCGGACGTCGCCTAGGACTTGAGTTTGGCAAGCTAGGCGGAGGGTGCGATCGCAATCGTGAGGTGGCAGGGAACGGCGAGTGAGATCGCGCCAGTTGGCGGCGGAAATGAGTCCTTCGATCTCTACAGCGCAAGTGCCGCAGGTGCCGATGCCGCGACAGTTAATCAGGTGAGACTGGCCGTTGTAGAGATTAATGCCGTTTTGTAGAAGAACCTGACGTAAATTTGCGCCTGGTTTACAGTCAAAGGTCTTTCCCTGAGCAGTTACTTTTGGCATGGCTATGAGGTCAAAAAACGGCAAAAACGCAGGCTTTGGTGCCCTTTAGTCTAAAGCTTTTTAAGGGTTTTGCGAGTACTCCATCAGCCATGAACCATGATGGGAATAGCAACTGTTTGAATACGTTTCATGATGCAAACTAATGCGGGTGTCGGCTCTGCTTCAGCCGTCTTTATCTATGACACAACGCTGCGAGATGGGGCGCAGCGGGAGGGGCTGGCGCTCTCACTGGAGGATAAGCTGCACATTGCCCGCC
This sequence comes from Cyanobacteria bacterium Co-bin13, assembly GCA_014534385.1. GTDB lineage: Bacteria > Cyanobacteriota > Cyanobacteriia > Phormidesmidales > Phormidesmidaceae > JACVSF01. The sequence continues at coordinate 835 of JACVRP010000458.1, read as the reverse complement.
GCCTTGATGCTTTGGGCATTCCTTTTATTGAGGGGGGCTGGCCCGGCGCTAACCCTAAAGACGTGCAGTTTTTTTGGCAGCTGCAGGAGCAGCCGCTAAAGCAGGCTGAGATTGTCGCTTTTTGCTCTACCCGTCGCCCCGGCAAAGCAGCAGCCGAAGACCCCATGCTGCAGCCAATTCTCTCAGCAGGAACTCGTTGGGTTACGCTGTTTGGCAAGTCCTGGGATTTGCATGTCACGGCAGGGCTGCACACGACTCTGGCCGAAAACCTGGCGATGATTAGCGACACCATTACCTTTCTACGAAGCCAGGGTCGCCGGATTATCTACGATGCCGAACACTGGTTTGACGGCTACAAGGCCAACCCTGACTACGCACTGCAAACCCTGGCGGCAGCGCTGGCGGCGGGAGCCGAGTGGCTGGTCTTTTGTGACACTAACGGCGGCACCTTACCCCATGAGATTACCGCTATTGTGCAGCAGGTACAGGACTGGCTACTGACTCAGAATTGCGATCGCATCCCCCAGATCGGCATTCACACCCACAACGATGGCGGCACTGCCGTTGCCAACGCCCTGGCTGCCGTAAGGGCCGGAGCCACGATGGTGCAGGGCACGATCAATGGCTACGGCGAACGCTGCGGTAACGCTGACCTGTGTAGCGTCATTCCCAACCTGCAGCTAAAGCTGGGCCGTCCCTGCCTACCTCCAGAGCAGCTGACTAATTTGACGGAAACCAGCCGCTTCGTCAGCGAAGTGGTTAACCTGGCCCCCGACGACCATGCGCCCTTTGTGGGCCGCTCGGCCTTTGCCCACAAGGGCGGTATTCACGTGAG
>JACVRP010000267.1 GCA_014534385.1 Cyanobacteria bacterium Co-bin13 | reverse complement strand
TCTTTCACACCTACTCGACCTATGGCCGAGGGTGTGAGGGCTTGACCGACGCATACAATCTGCTCGATCTGACCCCCTATGGCCGGCAGGAGGACTTTGAGGATTCGCCCTCCGGCTGGCCGCAGCAGCCAACCTACGGATAACGCTTAGGAGATCAACTATGAAATACCTATTGCTAATCTACAGTGACGAAAACGTCTGGGCAGACGGTGAGCAGGAGCGCTGCTATACGGACTCGGTAAAACTCACCCACGACCTCAAAAGCAGTGGCCATTACCTGGATGCCTCCCCGCTACACCCGGTCGCCACGGCCACCAGCGTGCGCGTTCGAGAGGGCAAGCGCCTGGTGACCGATGGCCCCTTTGCAGAAACGCGGGAACAGTTGGGCGGCTATTTTCTGATTGAGGCGCAGGATTTGGATGATGCGATCGCAATTGCCGGACGCATTCCCGCCGCCACCAAGGGCACTGTTGAAATCCGGCCCCTGTTTGAATTGACCGGCCTGCCAGCAGAGCAGTAGCGGTTGCCACCGTTAAATCAAGGCGTTCTCAACGACCTGCTCAGATTTCTGGAAAACTTTCAAGCCGACCTGTCGATCTGACCAACCTTCATACGACTAGTTAATAGAGCTGGGAGCCGCTAGTGCCAATCGGCTCCCTAAACCCAATCGATATTGGAGATATTGCTATGACCAGCACCCTCACAGCGCCCCAGACCCACACCCATGACGAAAAGCAGGTCCGCCAGCTCATTGCCGACCAGACCAGCGCCATTTGCGCTAAGAACCTAGAGCAACTCATTGCCTGCTATGCCAAAGATGCCGTCCTCTTTGATATGAAGCCGCCGCTCCAGCTCCAGGGGGTAGAGGCCATTCATCAGATGTGGGCAGCCTGTTTACCTTGCATGCCCAACGCCTCTGGCACTGAGGCGCAGGATCTGAGCGTTACTGTAAGCGGCGATCTGGCCCTGGCCCACTGGATTTTCCGCTTCGCCGGTATCGATTCAGCGCATCCGGCGACCCAGATGTGGTTTCGCGTCACCGCTGGCTACCGGAAGCACCAGGGCCAATGGCAGATCGTGCATGAGCATTGCTCCATTCCCTTCGATCCCACCAGAGGGTAAAGCCTCTTTAAACCCTTGAATTGCCGAACAAAATCTCAGTAGCAGGAGTTGACAATGAAAACCGAACTGCACAAGGAACACCACTGGCTACAGAAGTTTGTGGGTGAGTGGACCTATCAGAGCGAAGTCTCGATGGGGCCAGATCAGCCTCCTGAGCAAGCAACTGGCATTGAACACGTGCGATCGCTAGATGGACTTTGGATCCTGGCTGAAGGGCAGGGCGAGATGCCCGGCTGTGGTCCTGCAACAACAATGCTGACACTTGGCTATGACCCAGAGAAACAGCATTTTATAGGCACCTGGGTTGGATCAATGATGACCTATCTCTGGGTCTATGAGGGTGAACTAGATGCATCCGAAAAGGTGCTGTCACTCAGTACTGAAGGGCCTGACATGTCTGGCGGCAGTCAGCTAGCAAAGTACAGAGATGTAGTCGAGTTCAAGAGCGACGACCATAGGGTTCTGACCTCCCATTATCTGGGGGATGATGGGCAGTGGCATGCCTTTATGACGGCAAACTATCGGCGGAAGCAATAGGAATAAGCCTGGCTTTAACGATTTGGGAATTAGGGAACCCCGAACTTCGTTGATTCCGTTTCGGATTGACCCTTGGAGCTAAGATGCAGTTTATTCTGACCCGTTCACTGATTTAGCCGCATTGACTATGAGCTCATCCTTTCTCAAAGTCGCCCATCAGGGACGCAACACCTGGTGGCGTTACTGGCTCGCCATACCCCTGATTTTGTTTTTCTGGTTTATCTTGGGCAGCATTCCCTACGCTGCGGCGCTGATGCTTCAGGACTTTAACCTGGGGAACGTGCAGGAGTATCTGCTGCTGAATTTGAGCTTTTGGTTCTTTGGGCTGGGGCTTGCGATCGCAGTCTGCTGGATTCATCGGCGATCGCTGCTCAGCCTCATCAGTGCCGACAAATCAGTGCGGTGGGGACGGATAGCCCAAGGATTTGCCGTCTGGCTGGCGCTGATGGTCGCGGCCGTTGCCATCAGCTATGGGATGAATCCTAGTCAGCTTGAGTGGACGCTGAATTGGGGAACCTGGCTGCGCTTTTTGCCGCTGGCGCTGATCATGACCCCGATTCAAACCACCGTTGAAGAACTGTTTTTTCGCGGCTATTTGATGCAGTCCCTGGGCCTACTGACTCAGCACCGTTGGCTCGTGATGCTGCTGTCGGCCATTCTCTTTGCCGTACCCCACTTTGCCAATCCTGAAATGGCGGCCAATCCAGGGGTGCTGGCGCTGTACTACCTGCTGTTTGGGCTGGTGGCCGCACTGTTCACCCTCAAAGACAATCGGCTAGAGCTAATTATCGGCATTCACGCCGCCAATAATCTCCTTGGAGCCCTGCTGGTGAGCTACCCAGACTCGGTCTTCAACACCCCTACCCTGCTGCGCTACACCACGTTCAATCCTGTGAGCAGCCTGATCAGCTTTATCATCTTGAGTGGGATTAGTTATTTCTGGTTTTTTGGGCGCAAAAAGCCTATGCCGCTGTCAATGCCTGAGGACAGCCCAGGCCAAGTTTAAGCGTTCTTTTTATCAGTCCCTGCATCAACAGGCTTGCATTGAGGAGCAATGCTTCAGTATGGCCACTGTGGCGGACCAGTATTCTCAGTTTCTAACCCATTACCTGAAACCCCAACAGATAAAAATGTTTGGGTTAACAGGGGTGCTGCTGGGCAGCATTGCGCTGCAAATCCTCAATCCGCAGATTCTCCGGTACTTTGTCGATGCGGCGGTATCTGGGCAGCCTCAGAGCATGCTGTTAGGAGCAGCGGCGCTGTTTACGGCGGTTGCGGCAGTGCGGCAGGGGCTTGCGATCGCATCCACCTACTTCAGCGAGGTCGTGGCTTGGAGCGCCACTAATCAGCTGCGGTTAGACCTGGCAAAACACTGTCTCCAGCTTGATTTATCCTTCCACAAGGCCCACACCCCAGGAGAACTCTTAGAGCGGGTCGATGGCGATGTCGATGCCCTGTCTCGCTTTTTCTCGCAGTTTGTGGTTCAGGTGCTGGGCAACGGCCTACTGCTGCTGGGTGTGGTGGTCGTCCTTTTTCTCGAAGATTGGCGAGCCGGATTGGCCCTAGGTCTATTTGCCCTCACCGCGCTAGGGGTGCTCAACGGCCTGCGGGCCATTGCTATTCGCCCCTGGCACACCTACCGCCAGATCACCGCTGAGTTCTACGGCTTTGTGGTGGAGCACCTAAACGGACGTGAGGATATTCGCGCCAATGGCGGCGTGGATTACGTGATTGGGCGCTTTTACCGGCTGCTGCAGCGCTGGCTGCCCGCCTACCAGCAGGCTCGCTTCAGCAGCACCGTGCTGTGGGGCAGCAGCGTAGGACTGTTTACGGCGGGTAATGCGATCGCACTTGCGGTTGGCGCGTATCTGTGGCAGCAAAATGCCATTACCATTGGCACGGTTTATCTGCTGTTTTACTACGCCGATCTGCTGCAAAACCCCATTGAGCGCATTCGAGAAGAGCTGGAGCAACTGCAGCAGGCCGAAGCTAGCCTTCAGCGCATTCGAGAGCTGTTGGCCCAGTTGCCATCGCTGCGCCCTGGGGGACAGGCTGTGCTGCCCTCCCACGCCTGGTCCGTCACCTTTGACCGCGTCTGGTTTCGTTACCCCGAGGAGGAAGCCGACGGCTGGAGCCTGCAGGATCTCACCTTTGATCTCCCGGCTGGGCAGGTGCTGGGCCTGCTGGGCCGCACCGGCAGCGGCAAGAGTACCCTGGCTCGCCTGCTGCTGAGGCTTTATGAGCCCCAGCAGGGCCACATTTACCTCGGTGGACTGGCCTTAAATCAGGTGCCCCCAGCCGATCTCCCTCAACAGGTGGGCCTGGTTACCCAGGATGTGCAGCTCTTTCAGAGCACCGTTCGCAATAACCTGACTTTTTTCAACCCCGCCGTAGACGATAAGGCCATTCTCGACCTCCTGGAAGACTTGGGCCTAATGCCTTGGCTCCAGGCCCTGCCTAAAGGTCTCGATACGGAACTTGGCCCCGACAGCGGTGGTCTCTCTGCTGGCCAGGCACAACTCCTGGCATTTGCCCGCGTTTTTTTGAGAAATCCGAGGCTGGTGATTCTAGATGAAGCATCCTCTCGCCTCGATCCGAAAACAGAGCAGCTGATCGAGCGAGCTGTGGATCGTCTGCTCGCAGGCCGCACCGCCATCATCATTGCGCACCGGCTAAAGACGGTGCAGCGGGCCGACCAGATTTTGATCCTCGACCAGGGCCAGGTGCTTGAGGCGGGTGAACGACGACGGCTGGAGCAGCAGCCCAATACCCGCTTTGCTCAGCTGCTGCGAATGGGTAGAGAGGTGTAGCGGTAGTCGACTGAATTAGGACGGGGTGCAGGGGTGGAACCCCTGGCTGGGGGCAAAGCCCCCACACCCTTCGCCCACAGCCTAAGCAGTGTGGCGACAGCTGTAACAGGGTAAGAGACATGGTATGTTGAGAACCTATCTCAACAAGAAGGATTATGACCATCACGCTTTCTCAAACGGACTATTGGAGTTTGTTTGAGAGCCCTGACCTGCCTCAGGAGCCGACTCCAGCAACACCGGAAGAAACCCTGGTGCCTTATCCCCAGACGTTGGGGCAGGGCTGGCAGCGCTGGATTTCGCTGCGTCCGGGGCTGGATCTGATGATTGCTGAGTACGAGCTGCTGGAGGATGTCCAGGTTTTGCTGCCAGAGCGCCCCCATCCGCTGGAGTATACGTTTGAGCTGGCCCCCGGCAGGGGGACGGTAAATCAACGGTACGGGCTGTGGGGCAGTGGGCTGGCTCCCCAGGAAACCTGGAGCAGCGTTGCCACAGGAACCTCGACTGCAGTGAATGTTCACATTGAGCCGGAGCTATTCCGTGAGTGGATTGGCGAACCGGTAGACGAGGTTTTGGCGGTAAAGCCCCTGCTGCGATCGCACGCGCAGCTCTACCACGAACGCTGGGGCCAGCCCACAGCAGCAATGGGAATCGTGCTGCAACAGCTGCTGCACTGTCCCTACCAGAGCCTGACCCGACGGCTGTATCTAGAGAGCAAGGTTTGGGAGCTCATGGCGCTGCTGCTGGAGCACACGCAGGCTGAGCACACCTGTTTTAAAGCCGTTAAACGTCTGCGATCAGAGGATGTAGAGCGTATTCATTACGCGGGCAAGATTTTGCGGCGGCGACTGGAGGATCCGCCGTCTTTAATGGAGCTGGCGCGGGCTGTGGGCATTAACGACCACAAGCTCAAGGTGGGCTTTCGTCAGGTATTTGGCACAACGGTATTTGGCTATCTGCATGAGCGGCGGCTGGAGCGATCGCAACAGCTCTTGGCCACTG
>JACVRP010000212.1 GCA_014534385.1 Cyanobacteria bacterium Co-bin13 | reverse complement strand
TGTAGGTGCTACCGGCACATTAGGAAGACAGATTGTACGCCGCGCCCTAGATGAGGGATACGAGGTGCGTTGTTTGGTCAGGAGCTTCCAGCGGGCCGCTTTTTTGAGGGAGTGGGGCGTGGAGCTGGTTAGGGGCGACCTGGTCAAGCCAGAAACACTTACAAAAGCTTTAGAAGGGGTTGAGGCGGTTATTGATGCCGCTACCGCCAGACCGACCGAACGGGCAGAGGTGGTCGATTGGCAGGGGCAGGTGAACCTAATCAAAGCCACCCAGGCGGCCGGGATTAAGCGCTTTATCTTTTTCTCTATTTTAGATGCTGAGAAGTTTCCCCACGTGCCGCTGATGGAGATCAAGCGCTGCACTGAGAAGTACTTGGTCGAGTCGGGCCTAGACTACACCATTCTGCGGCCCTGCGGCTTTTTGCAGGGCCTGATCGGCCAATACGCCATTCCGACCCTGGAGAAGCAGGCGATTTGGGTCATGGGTGAAGCCGCGCCCATCGCCTATATGGATACTCAAGATATTGCTAAATTTGCTGTCAAGGCTCTGTCTACCCCTGCTACGATCAACCGCAGCTTTCCGCTGGCTGGGCCTCGGGCTTGGGGCGCTTATGAGATCATTCGCCTGTGTGAGCGCAAGTCAGGGCAAACGGCCCGTGTCTCGCGCATTTCAATGGGTCTGCTGACAAACATTCGCCGCATTGCTCAGTTTTTCCAGTGGGGCTGGAATTTTGCTGACCGGCTAGCCTTTGTTGAAGTGGTGGCAGGTAGTCAGCCGATCGACGCGTCGATGGAGGAGACTTACCAGACCTTTGGCATTGACCCCAACGAAATTACGACGCTGGAAGACTACATGCAGGAATACTTCAGCCGCATTATGAAGAAGCTGAAGGAACTGGAATTTGACAGCGACAAAGCCAACAAAAAGAAACTGCCGTTTTAGAGAGTTCACGCCCCCTATTTATTAGAGGGCAGCAGCGCGTCCCCTCGACGGGACGCGCTCGCAAAAGGTTTCAAAGAATTTACGGTCGCGGCTCTAGGGGCATGGCAGCCGTCATCGGCAGCCGAGGGAATCGCGGGTATCAACACCGGTTTTAGGGTTGGTGCCGGTTGCGATCGCACATAGCCGCCGCACCTGAGCCCCGTCGAGCAGCGCTCCTGAAAAGTCGGCTCCGGCAATGTCGGTTTCTTCAAAACGGGCCCGAAACAAAATCGTGTCCGCCAAAATAGCGTCCTTCAAGTTAGCGCGGGTAAAGGTCGCCGTATCCAACATGCCCGTTGAAAAGTCGGCTCCTTGAAAGTTCGTGTCGGTTGCCACCGAGCCGCTAAAAATAGCCCCACGCAGGTCGGCACCGCTAAAGTTTGCCCGCTCCAGGTTGGCATTAGAAAATTCAGCCGCTCGCAGAGTCTGGCCGGAAAAGTCTTTTCCCTTTAACTCGGCATTGCTGTAGGAAAGGGGCGGCGGATAGTCGCTAGCCAGGGCTGGCTGACCCGCAAGCCAGCACAGCAGGCACAGAGCAGCAGACATCAAGCGGAGCCAGACCCTACATCCCATATCCCTCTGCCTCCTGCCCTGTTCTCTCATACCTTACACCCCATCCCTACCTTCCTTCCGCTCGGCCCCTTTTACCTTGCCCCGCCCCCTGGTCTAACCAGCCTGAGAATGAGCTCAATTAGCCGCTCAGAATCGACCGGCTTGGGCACGTGAATGTTAAAACCGGCCTCAAAAGCTCGCCGATGATCGAGTTCACCGGCATAGGCGGTGAGGGCAATCGCGGGGAGAGTGCCGCCCTGCTCGGGGGGCTGCGATCGCAAAGTCTGCAGCAGCATATAGCCATCCATCCCCGGCATCCCGATGTCGCTGATCAAAATATCGGGCAGCGACGTTGCCAGGGCGGACAGGGCTGCTGGGGCTGAGGCGACAGCCGTCACCACAGCCCCGGTCTGCTCCAGCATGAAGGTGATAAATTCGCGGGTATCTACCTCATCTTCAGCTATTAGGATGCGAATACCCTCCAGGGAGAGCGGGCTCAGCGGCTGCAGATTACTCTCGATAGAGAGCACCGGGTCGGGCTGCTCTGTGCAGGGAATTCGCAGGGTAAAGACGGAGCCCAGTCCTTCCCCAGGGCTGTCGGCGCTAACGGTGCCGCCGTGCATTTCAGCCAGATAGCGGACAATGGCCAGACCCAGACCGAGGCCGCCAAACTGCCGGGTGGTCGAGCCATCCTCCTGCCGAAAGTACTCAAACACGTGGGGTAAAAAGCTGGGGCTAATGCCTTTGCCGGTGTCCTGCACCTGAATCTGAATCTCACTGCCAATCTGATCGAGCCAGATCGTGATTTGGCCCCCGTTAGGCGTGAACTTAACTGCATTAGAGAGGAGGTTCCAGACAATTTGCTGCAGGCGTCCGGCATCTCCCCGGACTTGACCGGTGCCCCTGGCAAAGTGGGTTTGAATCTCAATGCCTTTAGCCTCGGCAGAGAGCCGGACCGTTTCAATGGCGGCGGTGATCACAGTGGCAAAATCGACCGACTCCAGATTGAGATTGAGCTTGCCGCGCAAAATCCGAGAGACATCCAGCAGATCGTCGATCAGCTGGAGCTGCAGCTTGATGTTGCGTTCAATCGTTGTCAGCGCTTTTCCTAGCGTTTTTTCATCAACCTGGCGACGCTGCAGCAGGGTGGCCCAGCCCAAAATGGGGTTGAGGGGCGATCTCAGCTCATGGGAAAGCACTGCCAAAAATTCGTCTTTGATTCGGTTGGCGCGCTCGGCTTCGGCTCGGGCCGCTTTTTCCAAAGCCAATAGTCGGTCGCGCTCGGCCTCGGCCTGCTGCCGCTCGGTCAGATCGATGATGAAGGCAACTGCTTCTGTACGCACCGGCTCCACCAGGGAAAAGCCGACCAGCACCGGCACTCGGCTGCCGTCTTTGCGGATGTATTCCTTTTCAAATGGTGTGCAGGCTCCCTTGTCCTGGGCTTCAGCAATGCGTTCGGCATCCTGCGTCAGGTACTCGGGCGGAGTAATGTCGGTCCAGCGCAGCTGACCCGCCTCCAGATCCTGCCGGGAGTAGCCAATAATTTTTAGCAGCTCATCGTTGGCTTCTCGGATGGTGCCATAGATATCGGCAAAGAGAATGCCGATGACGTTGGCCTCAACAAAGCTTCTGAGCTTAGATTCACTGATCTGGATCAGGGCTTCAGCAGCTTTGCGATCGCGAATGTCGCGTACAAAGAGCTGCCAGCGACCATCGGCCAAAATCTTGGCGCTGATTTCTACCGGCAGCAGTTTGCCCAGGGCATCGATCAGCCGCCATTCGCCAACGTGGGTTTCGCCGCTAATCAGGGTTACGCGAACCGACTCTAGCAGCGGCAGCTCCTCCTGGGGCAGCAGGTCCATCAACTGTTTGCCGGTCAGCTCAGCTGCCTCGTACTGCAGCAGGCGGCAGGCGTTGGTATTGACGTCGATAAAGGTGCCCTGCTGGTCAGCAATCAAGATGGCGTCGGGGGCATCTTCAAACAGCGCCCGAAACCGTTCTTTGCTGAGGCGCAGGGCAGCTTCGGCAGCTTTGCGATCGCTAATGTTGATGGTGCTACCGACAATGCGGATTGGGTTTCCGGCAGCATCTCGCTCGGCAATAAGTCCCTGGTCGAGCACGTCGGTGTACTGGTTATCCCGGTTGAGCACCCGATATTCATTGGCGTAATAATCACTCTGGAACCCGGTAGCTCCCATTTCATCTAGGTGCTTCAGGTCCTCTGGGTGAACGCGATCGCGCCACCAATTAGCCGTGGGCTCTGCCTCCTTCAGCGAAAACCCCAGAACATGCAGCAGCCCTTCAGTCCGCTCCACCCAGTTGTTGGGGATATCCCAGTCGTAGATAAGGGACCTGACGGCGCGGGCAGCAAGCCGAAACCGTTCATTAGCTCGTTTCAACTGTTCCTGGCTCTGGCGCAGCGCGGCTTCCGCCTGCTTTCGCTCAGTAACGTCTAAAAAGGCCCCTACCACGCCCCGCACATTGCCCTGCTCATCTCGCAGAGGCACAGCCTTACCGTACAAGGAGTGGACATCATCTTCCCCAAAAGCAAACTCAAATTCCTCCTCGATTGCCTGCCCAGTTTTGCCCGCTCGCTGCATGGGCATATGTTCATAGTCAATAACCTGGCCATCTCTGTAGAGCTTGAAGGGAAACTGAAACTGCCGGTTTTGGGGCGATTGGTTTGTAATCGAGCCCGGCGGCATACGCATCAGTTCATAGGCCGTGCGGTTGGCCGTCATGGTGCGACAGTCTGGGTCAGAGGCTACCCAAACCGCTGCCGGAACCGTCTCCATAATGGTTTCCAGTTCTTCTGCTTTGGCTCTAGCGACCTCTTCGCTGGCCCGCAGCGCCGCCTCTGTCCGCTGGCGCTCCAAAACCTCCTGCTGCAGCTGTTGGTTCGTTAGGGCTAGTTCGGCAGTGCGCTCCTGCACCCGCTGCTCCAGCAGGTTTTGAGACTGGCGGAGATTTTCCTCGGCCTGCAGCCGCTCCTGGATTTGGGTATTTAGCTCTTTATTAGCAGCCTCTAGCTGGGCCGGGCTGGGAAGCGCCAAAGCTAGGGGCACCAGCGGGATTAGCTCCAGCGCAGTAAAGACCGAAATCAGGGCAGTAAACGCCTTAATCGTGCCAGATAGCCAATAGGTTGGGTACCACAGAGTCCAAATGGCGGATAGGTGAGTTGTCCCACAAGAGACAATAAAAGCCGCAAACAGTAAAAAGATCCGGTTAAAGGGCAGATCTTTTCGCTCACGGACAAAGTACAGCAGAGTAATGGGAATAGAGTAGTAAGCAGCCGCTATCAGCGCATCTGAGACCAGGTGGAGAGAGACCAGCTCCGGCTTCCAGAGGTAGCAGTGGCCATGGGGAATAAAAGGCCCGCTCAACAACCCAAACATTTTCAGCAAGTCGTTCATAGACAGGCAAGGAAGACCCAAGCTAGACACTGCTAGACAGCAGAAAAACCAGAAGCCTAACGCTGGGTCGTCCGTTAGGCTCCTACCGACATCTTTATTCGCGGTGAGTAGGTGAAAGCCTACATTTTCCCATAATCCCTTAGTTAAGGACGATAAAGCATTTTTTATACCTAATGTCTCTGTCACAGGGGAGATCGCAATAGCGCACCTCTACTGATAGACGGGTCACTATCAGTATTTTCACTATGGTAATGATTTTGAAAGGGCGAGGATCTACCCCCTACCAACCCCGACCTTTGGCGCTGAGCTCTCGGCCTACAACGATGGACCACTTATCGACCATCGTCATCATGGCAGGCATATCTTTGGAGGCTTTGGCTGCTAGGCCTAGATCGGCTACCACTGCTCGAAAAGTGCGGCCTTTGGTCATGTAGTAGGCAATTTCTTCCACCTCGATCCAGGTCAGCTCGCTCTCCACAAAGGCTTGGGTCATCACAATTAGCAAGTTTTGATAGCGGTTCCCCTCCTGCTCAGTCATCATCGTGTGGGGAATATCAAGCACCTTGTCAAAGCGGTTGTACCAGGACAGCGGCTGTTGTTTGAGGGCTGCTTCAAAAAAGCGTTTGTGGTCTACGTTGCTGACAGCCTTATCGCTTTCGCTAGAGATCGTAAAGGTCGGCGCGACAGGGGCTTGGCGAACCCGCTTCAGGCAGTGCTGACCAATCTCTAAAATGGCCCGCAGCGCCGCTACATCGAAGCCAGGGTAGGAGGGGGCTACGGTTTTCGTCCAGGTAAAAAAAGTGTCAGCGTGCTGCACAAACAGATCGACGACTTTACTGCTGCCGCTTAGGTAAGGAGCAAACAAAATTGCCCGCTCAATGGCAGTCGCCTTTTCCAAGGCTAGCCAAGCTGCCAGCGTGCCGCCCCCGGAGAGGCCACACACAACCACCCGGTGCCCCAAACGCTGGGCCAGGTTGAGCCACTGCACTGCAAAGCGAAGATATTCCTTGGGATCTACCGGCAGGGGCGGCGGATTGTCTTTGCCCCAGTTACCTGCCCTACCATGACCCGGCAGGAGCGGGACTACCACGTTGTAGCCAGCGTTGAAGAAGCGTCGACCCAGGGGTTCAAACTGGTACGGGCCAGCGGTAAAGCCGTGGAAGCAGAGGCAGACGCGCTCAGTGGGCTGTTTATGGAGCAGCATCAGGCTGTGAAACGCCTTCTCCGCCAGGGGATAGGCCTGCTCTTGCTGCCTCAGCTCAGTCTCCAAAAGGGTCTTAACAGTGGTGTAGTCGGTCATGGTAGATCGAGCCGATTGTTTACGGTGCAGTTGTTTTTGCATTTATAGCAATTGCCGGAGAAATTATTCCTTGTCTCCATCCATAACTGCGGTTTTGCTTAAGAAGCTCCGAGGCCAAAGTGGCTTTGGGTTATAGAACGTTTCCTCAAGGGCAGTGCTTTTGGGCTTTTTTGCCCACTCAATCTCACAAGAATTTGGCCCATAGCGCTAGCCACTGGAATTAGGACGGGGTGCAGGGGTTCCACCCCTGGCTGGGGGCAAAGCTCCCACACCTCCAAAATTAGATGTTCTAAGCAATGTGACAACAGCTATAGCCCGCAAAAAAAGCGGATGGATAAATCCATCCGCCTCTTGCTAGCCGGAGCAAGTCCAGGCGCTAAGTTTTAGGGTCTTTACAATGGCCTGACTACTTACTTGTTCTCAGGCTCGGAAAACTCAGCGTCAATCACGTCGTCACCGCCACTGCTGTCGCTGG
>JACVRP010000202.1 GCA_014534385.1 Cyanobacteria bacterium Co-bin13 | reverse complement strand
CTCCCTGCCTCCTCAAACCCTCCTCCACTCCCCCCTGCCCCTCTGCCCCTCTGCCCCCCCACTCCCCTGCTCCCCATCTCCCCTCCCCATGCCCTTCCCCGACAAAACCCTCCATCACTGGCTCAAGATCCTGCTGGTTGTGAGCCTGGCTGCGATCGCAGCTTTCGCAGCCCCCAACCTGCTCAGCGGGGGGGCTTGGATGCAGCCGCCCCAGGTGGCGCAGATTCAGGCTTTGAGAGTTTTGAGGCAGGAGGGCCTGGAGCTGCCCGGATGGACTTCTAAGGGACATCATGCGGTGCCGATTAACCGCAATGACTGGCTTCTGAGTGAGTATGTCGCCCAGTCAAACCCGGCTCAGACTCCCTCGGTGCAGCAGATGGCGGTGCTGCTGCGGCCCCAGCCCGATCACAGCAATCAGCCGGCGCTAGAATGGGTCGATCTGGCCGGGGCGCAGGAGTGGACCAGTGATTCTCATCGCACAGTTCGCTTCACGGTGGAGTCTCCCCAGGGGCAGCCGGTTGTGGTCAAGGCCCGCTTTTCACGCGGCTGGAACCAGCAGCAGACCTTTGCTGTGCTGCAGTGGTACGCCTGGCCCACAGGCGGGAACTTTTCGCCCAATCGCTGGTTCTGGGCTGATCAGGGGGCGCAGTGGCGCAGCGGTCGTCGCATGCCCTGGGTGGCGGTTAGCCTGCTGCTGCCGATTGACCCTCTGGGCGACATTCAGCCCTATGAACCCTTTGCTCTCGCGGTCGGCCAGCAGATTCAGGCAACGCTGCTGCAGGGGCCTCTGGCGGCGCTGCCCTAAAGGACTGCTGTAAGTTGCCAGGCTGCTTTTGGGGCTTTGTCCAAATCCACAGCTGGGGTTTCCTGAGGCAGAAGCTCCAGAGGCCGAAATGGACTGGGGGAACTCCGCTAAAATGGCCTTTGGCAACGTCAGGTGCAAATGATTATTCTCTGCCTGGGTAGTGACGGCAGTACGCCATGACCTCAAAACTGTTTATGCCCCTGACCCAGTTTTATCACTGGCGTTGGCCTCTGCTGCTGGCCTCGCGCTGGCGGCTGTCTTCCCTGCTGCTGATTGCCTGTGGGCTGGCGTTGCTGGAGCAGGGAGCCGCCTTGGGCCAGGCTGCCCCGTTGCCGGAGGGGCAGCCTCCGGTGGAAAACCGCCTGCCGCCGGTGTCGCCACTGACCGAGCCTTTGCAGCCCGACCCCCTAGAGTCGCCCGATCTGCCCGCGCCGGTTAGCCCCGCTCCGGATGCGCGCCCTCCCCTGCCGCCCGACTGGCTCAATCGTGTGTTAGGCCAGCCTCAGACCCGCGTTTTTGACGATTACCGCCTGGGGCCAGGAGACGCCATTTTTATCACTGTGCAGCGATTTCCTGACCTCAGCTTTCAGGCCACGCTAGACATTCAGGGCAACATTATTGTCCCGCTGGCTGGAGCCATCAACCTGGCCGATTTAACCCTGGAAGAGGCCCGTCAGACGATTTTTCAGGCCTACGATCAGTACGTGGTTAACCCGCAGGTCAGTGTCACGCTGACGACGCAGCGTCCGGTGGAGGTGACGGTGTTGGGCGAGGTGACGCGCCCTGGCTTTTACCCCCTGGCAGCTCCCCAGGTGGCCGCTGCTCTGCTAACGGCGGGCGGCTCCACCGTGAACGCTGACCTGCGGGAGATTCGGGTGCAGCGATACCTGGCCGACGGTCAGATGCTGGAGCGCACCATTGACCTGTTTACGCCGCTCAAGGCGGGCGAAGCGCTGCCCAATGTGCGGCTGCAGAATGGAGACGTGCTGGTCATTCCCCGGCTAGATCCCAACCAGCTGGACGAGTACGATCGCAACCTGGTGGCAACCTCTACGCTGGCCCGGCCCGAAATCACGATTCGGGTTCTCAACTATGCGGGCGGAGGGCGCGGCATTGAAGCGCGATTTAACAACGTGGTGGTGCGCAATGGTAGCCGCTTTCTCGATGCTCTGGCCCAGGCGGGGGTAAATCCTGACCTGGCTGCCTACAACCGCATCGCTGTGCTGCGGTTTAACCCAGAAAAAGGGTCAGCCGATACGATTTTGGTAGATGCGATCGCAGCCGTCAATGGCGACCAGGCCCAGAACATTGCGCTGCAGGACAATGACGTGATCGTGGTGGATCGCAATCTGCTGGCCCGCATTACCTACACCCTCGGCACCTTTACCCAGCCCTTCCGAGATGTCCTGGGCTTTTTGCTGTTTTTTGATCAAATTACAGACGCGTCCCGCAATCTGTTTGGCCCCTAGCGGTCGCTACTGATCTGAAGGGGAGTCTTTCCCCTGGCTGCTTTCCTGATAGTTTAGTCACCCGAGGCCGTGTAGTTATGGCATCTCCCTTTCTCAAACGCTACCTGCTGGCCCTCAATCGCTATAAATGGCCAGCTCTGGCCAGCTTTCTGGCCGTTGTCGGTATATCTGGCATTGTTGCGCTGCAGCCGCCACCGCCGGTTCAATATCGAGCTGAGGGGGTGCTGGTGCAAAACTTCCCGCTGGTAGCGTTTTCAACGACGGGGACTGAGGTGCAGGCACGGGGTCAGGGCATTATTTCTGAAGAAGCCCTGCTCTCGGATGTCCTGCTGCAGCAGGTGTCCCAGCAGCTAGAGCGACGCAGCATCAACATTCGGCCCGCAGCAATTCGCAGCAATACGCAGGTTCGGCTGGAGGGACAGGAGAACAACCAGAATCAAATTCAGCAGGTCGCTGTGGCCTTTACCTGGCCTGACGATGAAGAAGCCCAGGCCACCTTGGGCCTGCTGTTTGAGGGCATGGTCGAACTCAGCCGGGTGACCAACCGCTCCCGCCTGCAGGCCATTCTAGAAGCCTTAAATGAGCGGCTGCCCGAGATCGAGCAAGATCTGCGGACGGCGGAGCAGGCCCTGGAGCGATACGACCGCGTCGAAGGCCCGGCCATTCAGGCGGCGCTAGACGGTAGCCTGCTGGGAGCCATCTCTAGCAGCGAACAGCAGCGTCGCCAGAACCAGATTACCCTAGCCGGTATCGAAGCCCAGATGCGGAGCCTGCAGACTCAGCTCGGAATGACTCCAGAACAGGCGTTTACCTCCTCTGCCCTCAGCGCTGACCCGATCATTGCCCAGCTACGGGCTCAAATCTTAGAGGCTGAGACCCAGATTGAGCTGCTCTCGTCTCAGCTGCGCCCGGCCCACCCAACCCTACAGGATTTTCGGGATTACCTGCAGGCGTACAACCAGCTCCTGCAGCAGCGGGCTCAGGAAGTGATCGGCGGCAATGGCCTCAATCCTTTGCCCAGCAGCAGTCAGGTGCGCCAAGACAGCGCGCTAGACCCGGCTCGGGCGGGCTTAGCCAATCAGCTGGTCGGCTTTCAGACCCAGCGCGATGCCCTGATTCAGCAGACTGAGGTGCTGGCTGCTTCGGAGGTGCAGATGCGGCAGCAGTACTCTAGCCTGCCCAACAAGCAGCTAGAGCGAGACCGGCTGGCCCAGCAGGTTGCTCTCCAGCGGGCGCTCTACGACCAGATTCAGGCTAAGCGCATTGATGCCCAGGCGGCGGAAGCGGAGACGGTGAGCAGCCTGCGCGTGGCGATCGCACCGACCACTTCGGTGCTGGCCGAGGATGCTCAAAATCCGCTGATGATTTGGCTGGCGGGTGGGCTTTTGGGACTGATTACAGCCGGTGGCGTGGTGTTCCTGCTGGATCTGCTAGACGGCACCCTGCACACCTACGACGACCTGCAGGCGCTGCTGCGGGATCAGGAGCTGCCGCTGCTGGGCCTGATTCCGGCCATGCAGACCCGCTCTCCTCGCGGGCTGCCGCTGCTGCTGCAGCCCGATTCCCCCTATGGCGATGCCTATGAGCGGCTGCGGAGCAACCTGCGCCTGATGGGCAGCCAAACGGGGGATGGGGCTATCCCCAAAACCATTTTGGTGACCAGCACCCGCGACCAGGAGGGCAAGACCACAACGGCCTTTAACCTGGCCATTGCCTCAGCCCGCGCCGGTCGCCGAACGCTTGTGATAGAAGGGGATTTGCGATCGCACTCCCAGGCCCGGCGGCTGGGCGTTAACTTGGCACCCCAAGCCCAGGCCGAACCCCTGCGCTATTACGGCGGCAAGGTGGGCGACCCGATTCAGATGGTGCCTCGGGTGGAAAATCTCTATCTGGCTCCCAGCCCCGGCCCCCAGCAAAACGCGGTGGCGATCCTAGAGTCGAGCGAGATGGAGCGGTTTTTGGAGGGTGCCCGAGGTCGCTTTGACATGGTAATTATCGATGCGCCGCCGCTGGTGCGAAGCAACGACGCTATTTTGCTAGAGGGGCTGACCGATGGCCTGGTGCTGGTCACTCGCCCTGGCCTGACCGAAAAGGCGGTATTGGAGGCGGCCCTAGAGCAGCTGCTAGAGACTGAGGATCTGCGGCTGCTGGGGGCTGTGATTAACGGAGCCTACATGCCAGCAGCGGCAATGCCCCACAGCACCCCGACAACAGCCGATGAGGACGATCTCTTGCCCCCGTCAGCCTTGCCGCCAACCCAGCCCCCCGTAGGCAGCCGGGTTGATTTCTAACCGTTACCGCTGCCCAGAACTGCCGCAGGCTTAAGATACAATCGTAGACGGCAGATTTTGGGGGCCACAGCTAAAGATGCCGACCTTAGGTGTCAACATTGACCACATTGCTACGCTGCGCCAGGCCCGCCGCACGGTAGAGCCTGACCCGGTGGCGGCGGCAGTGCTGGCTGAACTGGCCGGAGCAGACGGCATTACCGTGCACCTGCGGGAAGATCGTCGCCACATCCAGGATCGAGACGTGCGGCTGCTGCGGCAAACCGTGCGGACTCACCTCAACCTGGAGATGGCGGCGACCGATGAGATGGTTGCGATCGCACTCGATATTCGGCCCGACTACGTCACGCTGGTGCCCGAACGGCGCGAGGAGGTGACCACCGAAGGCGGCTTGAACGTGGCTGGACAGTGCGATCGCATGACCCAGGTCGTCACTGCCCTGCAGACGGCCGGCATCCCCGTCAGCCTGTTTATCGATGCCGAGGTCGAGCAGATCGAGGCCGCTGTCCAAACCACAGCCAAGTTTATCGAGCTGCACACCGGGCGCTATGCCGAGGCCCACAGCGAAGCCGAGCAGGCCCACGAACTGGGCATTTTGCGGCAGGGGTGTGAGCAGGCCCGAGAGCGAGGGCTGCGGGTGAATGCGGGTCACGGCTTGACTTACTGGAATACCTATCCGGTTGCCTGTATCGAGGGCATGGAAGAGTTAAACATTGGCCATACGATCATCAGCCGAGCGGCGCTGGTGGGTTTAGAGCGAGCTGTCCGCGAAATGAAGCAGGCGATCAAAGGCGAGCTGTAGCTCCCGCTTGAATCTTAAAAAGGCTTTTACAGGTTGAGAGTTGAGAGAGGATTTTATGCAGACCTATTACTACGCGGTTGCCAGTCAGAAATTTTTGCTAGAGCAAGAGCCCTTTGAGGAAGTGCTAAAGGAGCGCCACCGCTACTACCAGGAACAGGAGAAGGAAATTGACTTCTGGCTAGTCAAAGAGCCTGCCTTTTTAGAGGCCCCTGAGCTGGCCGAAGTCAAGGCCAAGTGCCCTCAACCCGCGGTTGCCATTGTCTCGACCAATCCAACCTTCATTACCTGGCTGAAGCTGCGGCTGGAGTATATCGCCACCGGACAATTTCAGGCTCCTTCGGAAACAATTTCTGATCCCTTGGCTTCTCTCAACTCGGTAGCCTGATCAGGAGCGGTTGAGAAACCAAAGAGTTGGTGCATAATTGGTTCGTCCAAACAAGTCCAGGACAATAGCCCTCTGGTTTAGATCCCGTCTGATCCGGATCGGTGGCTGGCCGGTTTGGGTGGCTGCTCTTTTCTAGGGGTTAGGAGACACACGTGAACAGGATTTATACCAGACCAAGATGGCGGCTATCGTTGGGCGGTCTAGGACTGGCGGCTCTGCTTAACCTGGTCGCGGGTAGCGCTAGCCCAGCCGCCATATTTCCGCCCTGCCCACCGCCTGCTGCGAGTGAGTATCTGCTGCTGGTGCGGGGAGAAACAGAGGCCCAGCGAACTCGGGTTCAGGAGCTGCTGCCCTCTAACAGCACGGTGCTGGTCTGTGACTATCTAGAAGATACGGTGGTGCGGGCCGGCGGCTTTCCCAATCTGGAGAACGCCAACGCCTGGGCGCAGTACATGACTGAGGTAGAAGGGTTACAGGCCTTTGTCGCTCGCCCGGCCACGCCTGCAGACCAGACGGGCACCCCGGTATCCTCGGCTGGAGCGGCCCCTGCCCCTGCCAATGGAGCGGCTGTCCCTGCCAACGGGGCGGGCAGCAACGGCGAAGGCAGCGGCGCTGCGGGCAACGGCACGCAGGCAGTAGCGGCAGCCGGATCCAGACCCTACAGCCCCAGACCCCTGGGCGAAGGCTTTGCGGTGCTGGTAGACTACCAAAATCGACCCGAAACGGCGGCTGAAATTCAGCGCAGCGTGGGGCAGGCGGTGGGGCTAGCGGTCTATCGCCAGCGCCCCTATCTGCTGATTGCCCACAGCCCCGATGTGCAGGGGGCAGCTTCTACCCTGGCCGTGCTCACCAGCAAGTCCATTCCAGGATTCATTGTGAACAGTCAGGGAGTGGTAATGCTAACCAATGCGATCGCACTCCAAGCCCAATAGCCCAGTTAGTGCATTTAGCCTAAAGCTGTAGGTGATATCAGTCCAGTAGGATGGGCAAAGCACAGCGTGCCCATCACAAGTTATATGTCCAAAAGATGGGCACGGGCCTCGCCCTAATTCAGCAAGATCAGCCTCAGCAGGGTCAGTGCTGTTTAAAGGGCAACAAGTGATTGAGGCCGTCACCTCAAAACCAGCAAAGTCAGTATGACAAGCACAACCGTCT
>JACVRP010000243.1 GCA_014534385.1 Cyanobacteria bacterium Co-bin13 | reverse complement strand
CCACCCAATGGCGCAACCGAATTTTGGCTGCTACATACAACGGAGCCTGATAGTACTCCCCCAGCAGCCACAGCACCATCACCAGGTGAATAAGCAAAGTTCCAGCAGCCCAGTAAAGGGGCAGGTGCTCCCCTGGGCTGCCTTCAAGGGGTGGAAACACGTAGGCTGAGGTGGCCACTAGGCCCGCAGGCACCAGCACTAGCGCTACGACTACAATCCACAGCATCAGGGTCATATCCCATTTGCCCTGATAAATGCTTTGCCAGCGATGTCCAATCCACCGCCAAGACATTGGCTGGCTGCTGTCAACCACCTGGACCGTTTGCTGCTCCAGGTTGACCTCAAAGATATGACGGCAGAAGTCGCAGGCAAAGGCATCCATCAGAGTCATGGCCTCGATTTGGCCGTGGCGGCAGACCGGGCACAGATATCTGCTGCCACTCTCTAAATTGAGTCCCTGAGGGCTGTCTAAAGGCCGACCTGACTTAGACTGGGAGGCAAAGAAGGGCATGGGTGCAGGGGCTTGAAGGGGGCTGAACGGGTCTGCAGGCAGAACTCGACCCGCTGTTTCTAGCCTAAAACAATCCTGCTAGAGCCGCACTCCCCACGGAGCGGTAAAATTCCTGTCCGTTGTACTCCAGCACAACGACCGGTTCTGAACTAGACAAATCAATTCGCTTAACCCGCACTTGCCCACCTGCAATTAGCTCGCCCGCCCGCACGTAGCGGCTAACCATCACACCAGGCTCTTTCACAATTAAACTGACGCGATCGCCGATTTGAGCTACCCCGCTGATTTCAACTTGATCTACCGGATTTTGGGGTACGGCAAGAAGTTGGCTGTTACTGAACGGCGCTGTGGGGGCGGCCGCAACGGGGCCTAGGATGGGTAGCGGGGGCATGGTCGGCAGCGGCGGCAGCGCCTGGGTTGCTGCTACTGGAATCAGCGGCAGGTTCTGGACGGGGACAGGGGCGGCAGTGGCAGTGGCCACCACCGGAGCAGCGGGCTGCTTAGGAGCAACCGCACCCGGCAGCACAATAGGAGCAAAGGGGTCGGGGCGACCTGCTACAACCGTTTCCAGGCGAGCTTCTTGAGGGGTGGACTTGAGCAAACCCGGATCGGCTAGCCGCAGGGATGGGGCAGAGGGTACGAAGGGGCCTGTCTGAAATGCGATCGCAGTTTCACTCGCCTCTGTAGATCCCGCCCCTGTAGCTTTAGAGGTCGGGGCCAAGGCAGGATCGGGGGCTCCCCCGGTTAAAATTCTAACAGCGCTGCCAGCGCCTAAAGCAAGCAGCATACTACCGGCCAGCACAATGCCGATCTGGCGGTTTGAGAGGTTTGACAATGAAGACTTTTGCAACATAACCGACTCCCCACAATCACCCCAGTAGGATAGCGAATCCTGGGGAAAGTGGCGCAGTGTCGGCTGAACAGAATTCTATGGGACCTGCAGGCACCAAGGACGGATCCGGCTAGCGGCTTTCACCCGCTCCTTGGGCAATCAATCGCTTTTGGCTGAGGGTCTGCAGCTGCAGCAGTAGGGCATCGGCTTCGGCCTGCAGGTGCAAAAGCTCGACCTGATGGTCTGGCTGATAAGGATATTGCTTGATCTCGACCCAGCAGATCTGGTCATCGGTTGCGGGTGCTGTCTCGTGCTGGGTAGCCTCAGGCCTAGCCGAAATGGCTACTTTAGATGACCCAGGGTTTGGTACATCAACTTGGGCGTTCATTGCCACTCACACCAATAGAGAAATGTACTTAGAGGAAACGTAACTTATGCAAAGAACGTTAAGACATTTTAACCTCAATGTCTAGGCTAGATGGTATCTGATACGGGGCAGATTCTCTGCGGCTCCCTGTGGCGGTTCGCTAACTGGCTCTCCTCCGAGAGCATTGGCTAACGACTGGCTCAGCCCACAGGGTAGACTGGGAGATGCAGGACTGCGGTTGTGGTCGGGACCCATTGACCGCTGAGTAAATGCCGTTGTGTTTTGAGTCTGAGACATCGTGACCCTAAGCTTAAATCCCCTAACTGCTAACGGTGACGGCCCGTCACCCCTCCAGGCTGCCGTGAAATTTTGGCCCGGCCTGATTGAAGCCTACCGGCCCTATCTGCCGGTCACAGAAGCCACGCCTGTCGTGACTCTATGCGAAGGCAACACTCCTCTTATTCCTGCACCATCTCTGATGGAGCGCATCGGTCGCTCGGTCAAGGTTTTTGTAAAGTATGACGGTCTCAACCCCACCGGCAGCTTTAAAGACCGGGGGATGACGATGGCCGTTTCTAAAGCCAAGGAAATGGGGGCTCAGGCCGTCATCTGCGCCAGCACTGGCAATACCTCAGCGGCGGCGGCGGCCTATGCTCGCCGGGGCGGCCTGCGGGCCTTTGTGCTCATTCCCGATGGCTATGTGGCGCTCGGCAAGCTGGCCCAGGCCCTACTCTATGGGGCCGAAATCCTGGCCATCAAGGGCAACTTTGATGCAGCGCTGGACATGGTGCAGGAACTCGCCCAAAGGTACCCGGTCAACCTGGTCAATTCGGTTAACCCCTACCGGCTAGAGGGCCAGAAAACGGCCGCCTTTGAAATTATCGATATGCTGGGAGACGCTCCCGATTGGCTTTGCATTCCCGTTGGCAACGCTGGCAACATTACTGCGTACTGGATGGGCTTTTGCGAATACCACCAGCGCGGTCAGTCCAGCCGCCTACCTCAAATGATGGGCTTTCAAGCGGCTGGGGCGGCCCCGCTAGTGTTTGGCCAAAAGGTGAGCGATCCCCATACGCTGGCAACCGCTATCCGCATTGGCAACCCAGCCAGCTGGGACAAGGCAGTAGCGGCTAAGGAGGCCAGCCAAGGCCAGTTTCATGCCGTTACCGATGAAGAAATTCTCGATGCCTACCGGCTGCTGGCAGCGGAAGAGGGAATTTTCTGTGAGCCGGCTAGCGCAGCTTCGGTAGCTGGCCTGCTTAAGGTCAAAGATCAGGTGCCCAGTGGGGCAACGGTAGTCTGTGTTTTGACCGGCAATGGCTTAAAAGACCCTGATACGGCCATCAACCACAGTCAAAATCAGGTCAAGGCGGGATTAGAGCCTGACGCTGCCACCCTGGCTCAGGCAATGGGGTTTTAACTAGACTTCCTTAACGGCTGCTAGCTGCGATCGCGCTCTGCTCTCTGTCCGGCTTTCACAATTGCCGAGGGCGGCTGTTCTGACTTGAGCATGTCGAAGGTGTCGCCTAGAGCTGTCGTGAGACTTTGCCGGGTCTGCTCGTGGGCGTCTTTCTCAGCCTTTAGCTGCTGAGTTAGGCTCTGGCATAGGGTTAGAGCTTTTTGCAGCTTGGCCTCAAGCGGGGTGTCGTCGGCTGCAGCCTCACCCGGGCCGGTAGACAGGTAGATCGGGTCAGCGGCAGTGGGTTTCTCCTGCGACTGCTTAAGTTCGGCCTCTAGGGTCTGCAGGTGCGATCGCAGCGCCTCAGTCTCAGTGCGCCGCTGACGCGCTTCCGTCTCATAGAGCCGCCGCCAGTTGGCAGCACTGGCATAGGCCTGGTCCCTCTCTTTCTGAGTATCTGCAAGCTGTCGCTGCAGGGTCCGAATTTCCGCCAACCACTGACTCACGTCATAGGACATAGCCGCCCCTACCTCATCCATCTGCAATCAGGGTACTCTACCAGGTATTTACACCTAAAACAGCAGCTGATTCAACAGTGGGGGTAAGGGCAACACAATCATCACCAGCAGCGCCAGCGTTGCTAACCCCAGTACATCCCGCCGATTATCCAGCTCACTGACATCATTCAAAGCGGGTTCATCTACCGCCGGAATAAAAAATAGCAAAATTGCCCACAGCAGTAGCTCTGGGTGTACCGCCACCAGAAACAGCACCAGAATGCGAGTAATTTGCCCGATTATGGCCCCCATGCGTTGACCATACATGGCATGCACCAGGTGGCCCCCATCCAGCTGCCCCACAGGCATCAGGTTGAGCGCCGTCACCACCAGCCCCAGACAGCCCGAAACCGCGACTGGATGGAGATGAACCGCATTTTCTGCCGTCAAAGCGCCTCCCAGCGCTAGCTTACTGAGCAGCGCCAGCAGCACTGAGGCCCGCGGGTCCATTGCCTCGAAATTTAGCAGACTGGCCTCTTCCGCTAAAGGCACCAGCTCCGAATGGGCTAGACCCCACAGCAGCAGCGGCAACGTTACTATTAGCCCACTGAGAGGCCCAGCAATGCCGACATCAAACAGGGCCCGGCGATTGGGCACTGGCGAGCGCATCTGAATAAACGCCCCAAAGGTCCCCAGAAAAAACGGCACCGGAATGAAGTAAGGCAGGGTGACCTTGATCCGGTGGCGACGGGCCACCAGGTAGTGCCCCATCTCATGACATCCCAGAATAAACAGCAATGAGATGGCGTAGGCCAGGCCCTGGGACAGGAGTTGGGGGGTGTCCCGCAGCTGATCATCGGTAACGCCGGCAATGTAGGTGCCGACCCAGGTCGTGGTAAACAGAGTGGTCAGCAGCAGTGCCAGCGCAATGCCAGGTCGGGCTAGCGTTTTATTTGAGGCCGCTGGTTCACTTTGCGCTTGAGGATTGGGCACCAGCGCAAAAAAAGGTTTGCCCTGTCCCCCTTCCTGAAACACCACCAAAAAGCGGTTCCCAAACTGCTCCTGGATGTTCTCACTCACAGTCTCGTAGGCCACCGTGGGAGACGTCCGCAGCTGGCCCCGACAAATCATGGCTTGAGGTCGATACTCAATGTTTTGAAGATAGTAAACTGTCCAGGGAAAGCAGTGCTGCAGAGCAGTCTCTTCTTCTTTGTCAATTGGCCTCAGCGCAGCTTTAGGGGCGTTTGGCAAAGCTGGGCTGGAGGTCGCCGCTGCATCTTCTTGGGGAGCAGCCGTTTTGGGCAGAGGAATGCGGCCCCACTGAATCAAAAACCAATAGAGCAGCGGACAGACCACAAACAAAATCAGCAGCAGACCTGCTGGAGCAGGCTCATCTCTGCCCCGAACCACCATCCACCCTGCCAGGGTAAAGGCGGGCAGCATCATTACCAGCCACAGCAGCCAAGTGGGTGTTCGGGTGATGTTGGCGACGCTGCGCTTCACCACGAAGTATGTAAAAACGCTCAGTAAGAGCAGCCAGATGAGCAACATTAGAAGTTTGATTTGCCAGAGGACAGGGAACAGCGACCCTAGTCTCCCATGATGCCTTATCTTTCGAGAAAGCAGTAAGCTCCTAGAGCACGATTAACCCCGGCGCCTGCTTTGCCCTGGCGGCAATCCTTTGTCCTGGGGGATTTTCTGAACCCAGACCGGGGCAGCAAGGAATTCGGTAAGATAGCTGGTTCTGCCTCATAGTAGCGCTAGGGATGTCCATGAACCCGCCGACGAAACTGCCGGTAAACGCCAAACCTCCCCGTCAAGTCTTTGACTCCGTGTTTGCCTTCTCGCCCAATCGAGACACCCTGGGAGGAACCGCTTATCTCATTGTAGAAAAGGATGCAGCAGGGGCCCCAGCCAACCTCCTGATCGATGCGCCTGCTTGGGATGACGCGACCCGCGCCTTTCTGTCTCAGCAGGGCGGTGTGCAGTGGCTGCTAATCACCCATCGAGGAGCCATCGGCAAAGCCAGGGCGATTCAGACAGAGCTGGGCTGTGAGGTGTTTGTTCAAGAGCAGGAAGCCTATCTCTTGCCAGAAACGCCGGTCACACCCTTCCATGGGGAGCACAGCTTCACGAATCGCTGCCGGGCCTTGTGGACGCCGGGCCACTCGCCGGGCTCTACCTGCCTCTACTAT
>JACVRP010000602.1 GCA_014534385.1 Cyanobacteria bacterium Co-bin13 | reverse complement strand
TGCGGTGAAGTCCGTCATAGTCATTGATTCTCGCTGGGCGTAGGTGGTGACGGTGCTGTAGGGAAGTCCTGATCGTTCGGCGACTTCCTTAAGGCTCCAGCCTCGCTCCGCCGCCATCTCCCGAATCCTTAGTCTAATTCGCCCCATTTGAGATTGACAGAAAACGCAATTGCGTTTTCAATGAATTGAGAGAGTATAAATAGCCGCTCCGGGAGCCTGGAAAACTTCGGAGCGACTATGTCCTATATCCCTTAAGGGGAAGTGAACTTATGATACCAGTCTCACAGTTGCGGTGGCCAAAGACCGGCCCTTCAGAACCATCGCAGGCTGACCCTTCAACCTGCTTAAAAACTCAGAGTCCCGGCCAACTCCTCAAGCCTCATCCTGCCGTATACAAAGATGCAATCTCGACCTGGTGCCTTGTGCGGCTTTTACCCAATATGCAGTGCATCACCGATGCTCGATTTCGGCGGCGTAACGATGCTGATGCCCATGTTCGAGTTCTGCGGCGGCTGGTTCCTGAGGGCACCTATGTGATTCTGTTTGAGGGTGCGATCGCAAGTTCTGCTCAGCCCTCCCAGCAGTGAAGCGTTACCTAGGGTACAGCCTCGTTCATCAAGCGTTGGACAAACGCTTGACGGCCTGACCCGCTAGCCGCTGATGCGTCTCTGCCAGCAGATCTGGAATCTGGCTGGCGTGGGGGCTGCGCTGCAAACAGGGGCTCAAATTCAGTCTGTCTAGGCCCTCTGCCTGCTTGCCGGGAAACCAGTGGCCGCCGCTGCCCAGCAGGTTGTAGCGGGCCTTGGCAAATTCCTCCATCTCAAAGGCTTCTAGCAAATTGTGCAGCCAGAGAATGATCGGGATATTGATATTGCCGGGGGTTTCTTCGGGAGTAGGTAGCCCCACTTTCCAGGTACGCAGCCAGTCGCTACCCAGGGCTTCTAGAGCTGCCTGCTCTAGCTGCTGGAGGATGGGCGGCAAAATTTCTGAAGCGTTGTCCAATAGGGGCAGGGTTTTCAGGTGCTCGTCAAAGTCGCTAGGGCGAGACGCACCGATGCTGAGGGTATGGACTTGAGGATGGCTCAGGCAAAATAGATCGTTGAAGACGATGGGGCTGAGTGGGGCGCAGAGGTCAACCAGCTTCTGAGAGGGGCTGTAGAGGTGTCCCCCTTTATCCGATGGGCTAATGATGAACACGCCCATGTCGTGCCGGGTAGCGGCTTCAATGGCGGGCCAGTTCTCCTGCAGGATGTAGTACCAGTGCAGATTGACGTAGTCAAACTGGCCTGACTCGATAGCCTTTACAATCACCCAGGTGGGGGCATGGGTCGAAAAGCCAATGTGCCCAATTCGGCCCTGCTTCTGAAATTCCTGAGCCACTTCCAAACAGCCGCCGGGGCGCAGAGTGTCTTCCAACAGCCCTGCCGTGTTGACGCCATGAATGCCCAGCAGTTCAACGTAATCAAGCCGCAGATTGCGTAGGGACTGCTCTAAAGTCTGACGAAACTCTTTAGGGTCAGCAGTCGGTGAAACTTTAGTCTGCACAATCAGCTGCTCTCTGGGCAGCGTCGGCAAGATTTTCCCCAGCTGAATCTCAGAGGTGCCATAGCCTCGGGCTGTCTCGATATGGGTAATGCCCACGTCGAGAGCGCGGCGAATGGTTGCCTCCAGGTTTTCCTGGTTCTTCTTTGGGATCTGCCACTGGGGAATGTCTTTCCAGGAGTGCTGGTAGCGCATGCCGCCACAGGAAAAGACGGGAATCTGTAGCTCAGTGCGACCAAAGCGGCGGTATTGCATAGAGGAGGATGAAAAAGGGCCGAGTTTTAGGCGCGAAAGTACGCTTTCTAAAGCATTGTAAAGGAACTCACTGCTGGGTGCTGCCCCGGCCCTAGGCCGAGGTGAGGCACAAGCCCACCCCG
>JACVRP010000258.1 GCA_014534385.1 Cyanobacteria bacterium Co-bin13 | reverse complement strand
GCAGTACTTCCGCCCAGAATTCCTCAACCGGCTTGACGAGATCATCGTCTTCCGCCAGCTCACCAAGGACGAGGTCAAGGAAATCTCCGACATTCTGCTGAAGGAGGTCTTCCGCCGATTGACCGAGCAAGACATCACCCTCACCGTCACCGAGCGATTCAAGGATCGCCTGGTGGAGGAAGGCTACAACCCCAGCTACGGGGCTCGACCCTTACGCCGGGCCATCATGCGCCTGCTGGAAGATAGCCTGGCCGAGGAGATTCTCTCTGGCCGCATCAAGGGCGGTGACACTGCCACGGTAGATGTCGATGAAGAGGGCAAGGTTGTCATTCAGTACGGTGAGCGCAGAGAACTGCTGCCTCAAACGGCCGAATAAAGACCGAACCCTGACGCTAAGCGAATAGTTGATGGGGGTACCTCTACAAGGTGCCCCCATTTTTTTGTCCACGCTTACAAGACTGACGAAGAGTTTACCGCTGCCCAGCTCGCTGCCTGTGTCTGAGAATTCTGTTAACTTTCATCAACAGACAGGCCGCTCAGGGGGCTGGAACGTAACGCAGTTTGAGATAATTATTAGAAACATTGCTGATTGTTGATATTCAGGTTGGGAGAATAAGCGGCATGGGTCTCATTAAGAATATCTTTGGTGCAATTTTTGGGGTGCTGGGCGGTGTCTTCGGTGCGATCGCAGGTGTCTTCGGCATCGGCAAAAAATCGGAGTACTTCATGGAACTCGATGAGGCAGCCGACAACGTCAAAGCAGCGATTGAGGCGGCCCCCAAAGCCGTTGAAAAAGCCCTGTCTGCTGCTGGCAACTCCGCTGCTGATAACAAGGCTGATAAAGCTGACAAGGCTCCAGCCGCTAAACCTGCAGCCGCAGCTAAAAAGGCTCCAGCCAAGCCTAAAGCAGAGAAGGCCAAGCCGGCTCCGGCTCCCGTGGCTGCCCCTGAGCCTGCGGTAACTAACTTTGCCACCGAGTATCTGGCTAGCTCTGGCAGCAGCGGCCGTCGTCGTCCTGGCCCTAGCCTTTCGCCGTTTAGGGATCTGGCTCGCCAGGTCAAGGCCCCGGCTAAGTAGACAATCCCTTAGAAACTTACTGGTCGGTCAATGCCTTGCACCCGTGGGTGCAAGGCATTACTTTTTCTGAGCCGAGCCTCGCAGAAACCAGAGGCCGCTATAGAGATGAAAGGCTCCATCCCAAGGCGAGGGGGCCTTGCGGGACAGATCGAGGTGGGTGGGCAGTGAGGGCAGCAGGTTCAGATATTCCAGGGCCGTTTTGCCGAAGCCAGAAAAGTCTGACCCGCAAGGGCCAATAATTTTTTGGGACAGGATCTGTTTCAAGCTATCCCAGGCGAAGCGAGCAATGGGGGGAGCCGGTCTATCTGGATTAGCGGTCTCTCCTAGGGCAATGCTCTGGCGGTAGTTGTAAGTGCGATCGCACAGCCGCAGCACACAGCCCCGCGGCAGCAAATGCAGGTCAATAATCTCGGCAAAGTCCTGCGTTACCTCCTTGCGCTTGAGCTTGCCCCACGGTCCCAGGTCCACCACCGACTCGATAATCGGCACCTGACCCACAACCCACTGGCTCACCTCGGCCCAGTCGAAGGCAATATTGCCCAACTGCCCAGCATCGTTTTGACAGACCACCTCTACTTGAGGCTGCAGCGCCTGCACATACTGCACCCGAAACACCTGCAGCGCCTGAATTGGCTGGACCGGGGCCCAAAAAGCCGGAGTCTGGCGCTTTACCAGCTCCTGGCAAAAATACTGCAGTTCCCCGGTGTTGCCAACCCGGTAGAGCCGCCAGTACTGCCCCGGCAGCATCAGGCGAGCCGTGTAAAGGTCCACCTGCATTACCTGAGCCAGCCCCTGGATGGCAGCCTCCCGCGCGGTTCCTTGAACCGGCTCCAGCACCAGCAGGGCCGAGGCTTCTGCACCGGGCTGGGTGCGGGCCTGCTCTAGCAGGTGCTCCCGCTGGCGAGACTGTTCATTCTGCACCCGCTGAATGCCCTGACGGGCCTGAGTCATCAGCTTAGCGTTCGTTACCTTTTGCAGCAGCTGCAGGTAGGCCGGTTCTGCCTTCTGCAGATCGCCGGTTGCTTCCCAGTAGCGAGCCAGCGCCAGCTTCAGCCAGGGATCGCGCGGCTTTTCCTGCTTCCATGCCTGCAGCAGTCGCCCTGCCTTGGAAAAGTCCCGATCTTCTAATGCCGCAATAACCAGATCAAACATGGCGTGAATATAAACAGGGTGTGATGCTGCCCTTTTCCTTAAAAGCCCTAGAGCAGCCGTAACTGCCGAGAGTCAGCCGTAGAGTCTGGAGCAGAAGACCCCGCCTCCGCCTCAGTATCCACCTCCCAGAGATCGTCCGGATCCGCAGATAGAAGCGCCTGGGCTGCCTCCACGAGCGCAGGCGCAAGCTCAGCCAGGTCCTCCCGTGTCCCCAGGTACGCCTGCAGAGCCGAGATCGGCTCCAGGGTATTTTCGGTGCCGAGGGCGGGTAGCCTCGGTCTCGACAGCTGGCTCACCAGTTCGGGATGCAGCGTGTAGGTGTGGGCCACTAGCAGCGCTGCATCCAGAGCACTGCTGTCCAGCTGATCAAGCTGATCGGGGCGAATTTTATAGCTGAGCCGCACGACTGCTGCTTCCAGGTCACTGGCGGCAATCGCCTGCAGCAGAGCAGCCTGGGGATCATCAGCGGCTGACACATCCACCGAGAGCGTACGGAAGGGCCGCACCGGCAGGGGGCAAAACTCGGCTCTGGCCTCACCCCGCGTCAGATCGACTAAAACATATCCTTTATCTTCGTGCTCTTCGCTAAAGTCTACCCGCTCAATACTGCCGGGGTAGAGTGTCAACGGCTGTTCACAAAGAACCTGGTGGCGGTGAACGTGCCCTAGCGCCACATAGTCAAAGCAGGAGCGGGTTAGCAGCGCCATCGGTACGGTAAAACCCCGACCTGCAGCCAGAAATCGCTCTGCTCCAAAATTGGCGGTGTCAGTCATGACATGGGCCAGGAGAATGGTCGGCAAATCTGGGTCCAGACGCCGAACTTCGCCTTCTAGGGCAACCCGCAGCCGGTCCACCAGCAGCTGGTTCACCTCAGCCATCGACAGCCCTTCGGTTTCGGGGCGGGTCAACAGGGTCGAGCGGGTCAGCCAGGGCAGCGTCACCACCTGCACTGGGCCACTTTGAGTTTCAATGCGGTGAGTTTCCAGGCGATCGCCCACCATCACTCCCGGGACCCCTAAGGTGCGGTAAATGCAGAGGCTGGCTCCCCCCTGGCCCTGGGCATGCTGATCGTGGTTGCCCACCAGCAGCACGGTGGGAATCTGGGCATCGGCCAACCGGCGAAACTGGCTGGCAAAGGCCTGCTGCACCAGCGGCGGCGGGGTCGCGTCGGGAAAGGCGTCGCCGCCAAACAGCACCAGGTCCACCGGCTCCGCCAGGGCCCGATCAATGCAGCGGCTTAAGGTTGCGACAAAGTCTTCCAGGCGGGTGTTAAGCCCAGTCTCGGGGTTCAGCCGACCGTGGGAGAATCCGCTGCCCATGTGAATATCTGACAGGTGCAACAGCCGGATCATAGTGTCTCCTTTCAACCTGGCCTAACAGCTGAGAAATGCCCTCACCGTAGCACTCCTACAGCTTGCACTCCTACAGCTTATAGTCTTTTCCAGGTATCGCCATTAGGACTAGCGCGTGGCCGTTGTGCAGCCGGTTAACTCAGGCAAAAGATCAAGAGGCGGTTTTAAGGAAGGGGCGGAGCAGCTCCACAATACTGTCAAAGCGAAATTCGTAGAGTAACGGCTGCAGAACTTGGCCAATGGCTTGTTCCTCTACCGGCAGGCCCTGAAGCAGCTGCCTCACCTGGCTGTCGTCGCAGCAGAGAGCAGCGTAGTGCAGAGCCTGCAGCCAGTCGGGAGCCTGCTGCGGCAGCAGGTTTGCCAGGGTAGAGGCCCTGGCCGGCGCGGAATTTACCTGGATCTGCTCGTAGGTATAGTCAAGACAGAAGTGCTTACCTAGCAGTTCAAAAAGCCGCTGGCGGTAGAGTGGCTTGATAACGATATCGTTAGAGCCTGCCGCCAGACTCTGGGCCGCTTCGTCTTCTAGGGTGCCTGCAGTTAGCACAATGATGCAGGTCTGGTAGAGTGGACCCTGCCTGGTTTGAGGCAAAGTCCGCTCCAGCTGCCGGATGCGACGAATGGCTCCATACCCGTCCAAAACCGGCATTCGCAGATCCATCCAAACCAGCTCAGGTCGCCACTGCTGCCAGAGGTCAACCGCCTCCTGACCATTGGCGGCCTCCTTCACGGGCCACTGCAAAGGGCTCAGCAGCTTAGCCAGCACCTTCCGGTTAGTGGGCACATCATCTACGATCAGGGTCCTGCGGGCTGTCTGTCCTGGCAGAATCTTGATCGGGCTATCGGGCGCGGGTGCCGATGCCCATTGGGCGGGCAGAGCGCGGATGGGGATCTCCAGGGCAAAGACCGAACCCTGACCGGGCTGACTGTGAACTGTGATGTGTCCTCCCATCAGCTCGGTGTAGCGGCGGCTGATGGTCAGACCCAGGCCCGTTCCTTCAGAGAGCGCGGGCTGATAAGAGAGCTGGTTGAAGGGTTCGAAGATATCTTTAAGATCAGCTTCTGCCATGCCAATGCCCGTATCCTCAACTTCAAAGCGCAGCCAAGTAGAAGCTAGGGATTGGGTGCTGCTTAGCGGCAAGGACGAGCAAGCGCAGCGCAGCTTCACCCAGCCGCTCTGGGTGAACTTAAGGGCGTTGCCCAAGAGATTGATCAGAATTTGTCTCAGCTTGCCCTGGTCTACCTCAATGCAGGCCGGCACCTCAGGCGCAATTTCAAGCTGGAGCTGTAGCCCTTTGGCGGCTGCCTGCCCCTGGAGCATCTTCTCTAAGGAGCCTAAAAATGGACTGAGCTGAAGTTCTTGGGGGTGAAGCGTGACGTGGTTAGCTTCGATCTTGGCGACGTGTAGCACATCGTTGATTAGCGACAGCAGATGGTCGCCACTCTGCAGAATGGTGCTGAGCGTCTCCTGATGGGAAAGCGCCAGGTTGGGGTCTTGCTGCAACACCTGGGTAAAGCCCAGGATGATATTGAGGGGAGTGCGTAGCTCATGGCTCATGTTGGCTAGAAAAGCGCTCTTGGCCCGGTTAGCGGCATCGGCAGCTTCTTTGGCGCGGGTCAGCTCTAGCTCGGCCTGTTTGCGATCGCACACGTCCACGATTATCCCAATCACGTAGAGCGGCTGGTTATGTTCGTTATAAAAGGTCTGGCCCCGTTCCTCGACCCACTTATAGGTACCGTCGCGGCAGCGAAACCGGTATTCGATGCGGTAGGCCGTCTTAGCGTGAGCATCATTATCGACAACTTTGTGAAACGAGGCCCGGTCTTCGGGATGAATTAGGCGGGCAAACTCGACAACTCCCTGGGGCATCTCCTCCGCCCGGTAGCCAAACATCTCCTCGGTATTCGGCCCCCAGAGGTCACAGTTCCCCACCATGTCAAATTCAAACAGCACCTGGCCGCTGGCCCGGCCGCCCATCTCATAGCGGCGTCGCCAGATAGCCATTTCCTCTAGATACAGACGTTGCTGCGCCATTGCCTGCTGTCG
>JACVRP010000401.1 GCA_014534385.1 Cyanobacteria bacterium Co-bin13 | reverse complement strand
CGCCAGACACAATTTTCACAGCCCAGTATCCCACCTGATCCCAGGGCAGGGAGTAGCCGGTCACACCAAACGTACCCGTAATCACCGCCAACACCACACCCGTTACACAGGTCAGCTCACGGGGCTTCTTGAAGCCGCCGGTCAGATAGACCCGGAAGACGTGGAGGAGCATCATCAGCACCATCATGCTGGCAGACCAGCGGTGGATGGAGCGAATCAGCCAGCCAAAGTTAACCTCTGTCATGAGGTACTGCACCGAGCTAAAGGCATCGGTCACAGTCGGCTTGTAGTAGAAGGTCATGGCAAATCCAGTGGCGAACTGGATCAGGAAGCAGGTCAGGGTAATGCCCCCCAGGCAATAGAAGATGTTGACGTGAGGGGGCACGTACTTGCTGGATATATCGTCGGCAAGGGCCTGAATCTCCAGCCGCTCGTTAAACCACTTAAAGGTTTTGGAGTCTGTAACTTGCTTGGTAAACATGAAGCGGGAAGCCCGATAAATCTATAATTGCCGTCAATAAAAAATGTAACATAGTCGCCCCTGTCAAGGTGATCGAAATACGCTGATTTCAAGGGCTTAGCCATGGCTCCAGGGCTGCTTCAAGCGTCGCTTTTCAACCAGCAGGGCAGCTGAGCGGCCTCTAAGCTGCACCTTGAACCCGAGGGCAGATATCAGGATTGAAACAAAAGTTTACAGTGTTTCTTTACTTTTCTTTACTGTCATCCCCCTCTGCCCCTTTACTCTCTCTAGAGGGAAAGGGGACACGGGAAAAGGACATGGTTGAATATCCAGATACTCTTGGTCGGTTTATGATGATCACCCCTGGTTTGGACTTTTCCAGGCAGTGCTGCTCATTGGCAGCCCTTTTCCCAGGAGAGGCTACTGGAAGGGGAGATAGCCAACAGGTAACAGCAGGCATTCTCTAGAGCAGGGATTACTATTAGAGGATATGAGAGCACGTTTAAGAACCGTTATTTTTGGCCTGGTGCTGTTGGGGTTTCTGTGGCTGGGGGTTGGCCACGGGCCAGCCTTAGCTTTAACGGATGAGCAAAATCTGGTTGCTGAGGTCTGGCGCATCGTCAATCGCGCCTACCTAGACGAAACGTTTAACCACCAAAACTGGTGGTTTATCCGGCAGCGGGCCCTAAAACAGTCCCTCAACGACCGAGACACAACCTACACCACAATTCAGGGCATGTTGGCCGCCCTGGAAGACCCCTACACTCGGCTGCTGCGACCGGAGCAGTACCGCAGCCTGCAAACCAGCACCTCGGGCGAACTGACCGGGGTGGGCCTGCAGATTACCAAGGGGGAAGCCGACAACGTCTTAAGCGTGATTGCGCCGATTGAGGGGTCTCCGGCAGAGCAGGCTGGTATTCAACCTAAGGATCGGGTGCTCAAGATCGAGGGCACAGTGACCCAGCAGCTAAGCCTGGATGAGGCAGCTAACCGCATGCGCGGTCCGGCGGGTACGAAGGTCACTCTTACCCTAGAGCGCAACGATACATCAGGGCCATTTGAGGTGACGCTGGTGCGCGATCGCATTACCCTCAATCCGGTTTCAGCCGACCTGCGGGCCACGCCGGATGGGCTAAAGGTGGGCTACCTGCGGCTAGGCCAGTTCAACGCCAACGCCAGCAGCGAGCTGTCTGCCGCTATCAAGCGCCTAGAAGGGGCAGGGGCAGACGCCTACATCCTAGATTTGCGCAATAATCCCGGCGGGCTGCTGCAGGCCGGCATTGAGATTGCCCGACTCTGGCTGGATCAGGGCACAATTGTTTACACGGTTAGCCGCCAGGGCATTTTAGACAGCTTTGAGGCCCACGGCCCAGCCCTAACACAAGACCCGCTAGTGGTGCTGGTAAATGAAGGTACCGCCAGCGCCAGCGAGATTTTGGCCGGGGCCCTGCAGGACAATGGTCGCGCCCAGCTGGTGGGAACAGTTACCTTCGGCAAGGGGCTGATTCAGTCGCTGTTTGATCTCTCTGATGGAGCGGGGCTGGCGGTGACGGTGGCCAAATACGAGACGCCTGACCACCACGACATCAACCGCCTGGGCATTACCCCTGACCGGGTTGTCGAAGTCAAGCCGCTAGGTCGCGAAACCTTTGGAACCGAGCAAGATCCTCAGTATCAGGCGGCCCTGGAGCTGCTGAGCAACCCTGCGGTGATTGCGGGTGTCTCCTAAAGCGACCCGTTCTTATCACGACCCGCTGCACGGAGCCATCACCCTCGACGGGAGTGACCCCACAGAGGCCCTGCTAATTCGCCTGATTGATACACCGCCCTTTCAAAGGCTGCGGCGAATTCGTCAGCTTGGCCCTGCCAGCCTGACCTTTCATGGTGCAGAAAGCTCCCGCTTCACCCACTCACTGGGCGCGATGGCAGTCACCCGGCGAGCCTTTGATCGTCTGGCCCAGCACCATCCGGAGCTGCGATCGCACCGCAGCACCATTCTCTGCGCTGCCCTGCTCCACGACATTGGCCACGGGCCCTTTAGCCATACGGCCGAGGAGATCTTCGGCATTCACCACGAGTACTGGACCCGCCGCATTGTGCGAGAGGTGCCCGCAATTCGCACAATGCTAGAGCGCGCTTCGCCTCAGCTGTGGGAGGCCATCGACCAGATCTACACCCACCAGCACCCAGTGCCCTGTGCTTGGCAGCTAGTCTCTAGCCAGCTAGATTGCGATCGCTTAGACTACCTGCTGCGCGACAGCTACTTTACGGGGGCCAGCTACGGACGGCTGGATCTTGATCGCATCCTCATGGCTTTGGAGTACGACCCCCAGAGCCAGCAGCTAGTTGTGGCCCATAAGGGGCTGGCGGCGATTGAGCACTACCTGGTGGTGCGCTACTTTATGTATGCCCAGGTCTACAACCACCCCAAGAACCTTTCAGCCACCTGGGTACTAGAGCAGGCTTTTATCCGGGCCCGAGATCTGCTGCTGCAGGGCACTCTTTGGGCCGACGACACCGTAACTGCCTGGATGACGCAGGCCGAAGACACCCTACCCCTAGAAACCTATCTAGCCGGTAACGACGTGGTATTTGGCTACCACCTGGAGCAGTGGCGGACTCATGCAGATCCGCTGCTGGCCGATCTCTGCCGCCGCTTCCTCGACCGGGATCTGCTCAAAGTGATCGAGGTAACTGAGCTGAGCGAGGAGCAGCAAACCCAGTTTCTAGCCGCGCTGCAGCCGCAGCTGGCTGCCCTGGGCTTAGATAGCGCCTGCTATAGCGGCCTGCGGCATATCTGGAGCCGGGGATATACCCTCTACCAGCGGGGTATTAAGCTGCATCGAGACGACCAGCTGCAGGACATTAAGCAGGTATCGCCGCTAGTGCAGACCCTGGCCCAACCCGTTCAGCGAACCTGGCTGCTCTACCCCCGTCAAGTCAGCGCCTGGGTGCAGCAAACCTGGGAGCACTACAGCAGCGGCACCGCCTGACGATAGGCTGCCAGATCTAGCGATCGCAGCTGGTCATAGGCATTGGCAATAGCCCGCTCTCCACGCAAAAAGCCGGTGTTAGCTCCGGGGCACAAAAAGGCCAGCGTGTCTGCCGAGAATTCCTGGCGCAGCCGCTCGACCTGCTGCAGCTGTCGGGGCCAGTGAAAAGTCTTAGAAAACCGTAACGGCACTGGGCGACCCTGCTGATCCGGCAGGAGATGGCGACCCGTAAATAAAATTCCACCGTAAGCCTGATAGTAGAGGCAGGTAGAGCCCGGCGAGTG
>JACVRP010000198.1 GCA_014534385.1 Cyanobacteria bacterium Co-bin13 | reverse complement strand
GCGTTGCTTCGAGCTGTTTTTCTAGAACCATGCGAACCCATTATTGCGGCCAGGTCCGGGCAGAGCACATTGGTAAAACCGTCACCCTATTTGGCTGGGTAGATCGTCGCCGCGATCATGGGGGCGTCGTTTTTGTGGATTTGCGCGATCGCACCGGCATTGTGCAAATCGTCAGCGACCCCGAGCGCACCCCCGACTCCTACACCAGTGCCGAGCATCTGCGCAACGAGTACGTCGTCCGCATTACCGGACGGGTGAGCCAGCGCCCGCCTGAGTCACTCAACTCCAAACTGCCGACCGGCGAAGTCGAAATCTACGCCGACGAGATTGTGCTGCTGAATGCGGTTCGCAAGCAGCTTCCCTTCCAGGTATCGACGGCAGACGTCGAGCCAGTGCGCGAGGATCTGCGCCTGCGCTACCGCTACCTCGATCTGCGGCGCGAGCGGATGGCCCGCAACCTGCAGGTGCGCCACCAAACCATCAAAGCTATCCGCCGCTTCCTGGAAGACCGGGAGGGCTTTATCGAGGTCGAAACCCCTATTTTGACTCGCTCCACGCCAGAAGGGGCGCGGGACTACCTGGTGCCCTCGCGGGCGAATCCGGGTGAATGGTTTGCCCTGCCCCAGTCACCTCAGCTCTTTAAGCAGCTGCTGATGGTGTCGGGGCTAGACCGCTACTACCAGCTCGCCCGCTGTTTCCGTGATGAAGACCTGCGGGCTGACCGTCAACCTGAGTTCACCCAGCTCGACATGGAAATGAGCTTCATGACTCAAGATGAGATCTTGAGCCTGAATGAGGCGCTGACGGCTCATGTCTTTAAGGAAGTCAAAGGGATTGACCTGCCCCTACCCTTTCCCCGGCTGACCTACGC
The DNA here is from genome assembly GCA_014534385.1 of Cyanobacteria bacterium Co-bin13. GTDB lineage: Bacteria > Cyanobacteriota > Cyanobacteriia > Phormidesmidales > Phormidesmidaceae > JACVSF01. Next base: position 6,085 of record JACVRP010000198.1, on the reverse strand, counting down.
CGAGGCGATGGAGCGCTACGGCTCTGACAAGCCCGATACCCGCTACGGCCTGGAGCTAGTCAACGTCTCTGACCTGGTCCAAGACTCCGGCTTTAAGGTCTTTTCTGGAGCGGTGGCCGATGGTGGCACCGTCAAAGTGCTGCCCATTCCCGGCGGCAACGATGCGATCTCTAACGTCCGCATTAAGCCGGGTGGTGACCTGTTTAAGATCGCCGCTGAAGCTGGAGCCAAGGGTTTAGCCTACATTCGCGTGCGCGATGGCAGCATCGACACCATCGGCGCAATCAAGGACAACCTGAGCGAGGCACAAAAGCAGGAGCTGCTAGAGCGCACCGGAGCGACCGACGGCCATCTGCTGTTGTTTGGCGCTGGCCCCACAGACACTGTCAACGCGACGCTGGACCGGCTGCGGCAGGCGATCGCAAAAGAGCTGAACCTGATCCCGCCCGATCAAATCAACCTGCTCTGGGTCACCGACTTCCCCATGTTTGAGTGGAATGCCGATGAGAAGCGGCTAGAAGCCCTGCACCACCCCTTTACCGCACCGCACCCCGACGACATGGGCGACCTCAAGACAGCTCGCGCCCAGGCCTATGACTTGGTGTTTAACGGCTATGAGCTGGGCGGCGGCAGCCTGCGGATTTACCAGCCCGACATCCAGCAGCAGGTGTTTGAGGCCATTGGCCTGACCCAGCAAGAAGCCCAAGACAAGTTCGGCTTCTTGCTGGAGGCGTTTGAATACGGCACTCCGCCCCACGGCGGTATTGCCTACGGCATCGACCGACTGGTGATGCTGCTGGCAGGTGAGGAGTCGATCCGCGATGCGATCGCATTCCCCAAGACCCAGCAGGCTCGCTGTCTGCTGACCAATGCACCTTCAGACGTAGACCTAAAGCAGCTCAAAGAACTGCACGTCGCCTCTACCTACGAACCGCCCAAAAAGGACGATTAACCGGTAGAGCAGCCGTTTTGAAGGCAGCAAACTTCATTAATCAGTCTGTTGTGGGATAGGCACCTCATTCGTCCTGGGTACCAGGCGGGCAAGATGCCCATCCCACAAGAGTATTGCCTGATTTAATGGATTCATCTTTTGGGCCTATGTCAGCTGTTGCTGCAGCCAATATTGCGAAACATCAAGGAACACAACGCAACGTACCAATTCTCAACGCGGATAGATAGGGCAGCCAGCCTATCACGCTAGGATGAGCAAAACGCATCCCCACTCGATAGGCAACCATGCTGGTCATCATTCTCATCTTTGTTATTGGTCTTACCCCGGCCATTATTTCTGCGGTTCAAAGCTACCGGGCCAATCGGAAAACTGCAGAGGAGATGAATTACGCCCTGGAGATGACCGCCAACCGGCGCATTAATACGCTGCTGAACCAGGACAAAGACATGCACTACGTAGAGGGCATGGGCTACATGGTCGGCGATATTACCTGTGGGCTAAATGCGCGATCGCCCTATCTGCGGTGTGCGATTAATCCGATGGGGCCCTGCGACGGCTGTAAGGAATACGCGCCCAAGATTTACGAGCGGCAGTTTTAGCGGTGCCAGCGTTCTCCCGTTTGCCTGACTTGGCAGCCTCTAGACCTTAGGTTCTCCAGGCATTTCAACCCCATCATCCGTAGTACGGGCATTTTGCTCGCGCAGGCTAGAAGCCTGCACTACAAAGCCCACCATCATTTCAAAAGAGCTGATTTTGCACGAAGGGGCAGTGTTTTCAACACTGCCCTTTTAGTTTGCCTACACCCCCATGACTGGCAGGCATAGACCTGCAACTGCTCTGAAGCTCGACAGCTCCGATTTGACTGACAAAACCAAAAAGCTGCTGTACTTTTTTGTCAGGCAAACAGCCTTCTGGGATGGTTTGTCGTTCTTTATTTAAAGCCTCAGCATGAACTACCAAGCAATCAACCTTTCTGAGAAGCTGTCTTTATTTAATGAGTACTGGCAGCCCAAAATTGTCGGCGAGTTTAACGGGCATGACCTGATGGTGGTAAAGGTTAAGGGTGAGTTTAACTGGCACAGGCACGACGATACCGACGACTTTTTCCTTGTGCTGAAAGGGAACCTCACCATTCAGCTTCAAGATGGAGACGCTCACCTGGGTCCAGGCGAACTGTACGTCGTTCCTCGAGGCGTGGAGCACTGCCCGCTCGCCTCTGAGGAAGCGCATATTCTGTTAATCGAGCCAAAAGGCGTTCCTAATACCGGAGATATCCAAACGGCCGCAGTTAAAGAGGCTATCTAACCGCCTAGTTTTGCCTTCACCAACGCCTGCACCTTAGCCCCATCGGCTTTGCCCTTCAGCTCTTTCATCGCGGGCCCCATCACCTTGCCCATATCTTTAGGCGATGAGGCTCCAACCTTAGCAATCAGGCCATCGATTACCGCCTCAACCTCTTCGTCAGAGAGCTGAGCGGGCAGGTACTCCTCAAGAATAGCCAGCTCTTGAGTTTCAGTTTCAACCAGATCGGCTCTACCCGCCTGCTGATACTGCTCAATTGAGTCCCGGCGCTGCTTGGCGAGCTGGGTTAAGACCTCGATCTCCTGCTCTTCGGTCAAGGCGTCTTGCCCAGACGGACGCACGGAAGTTTCCTTTTCTAGAATGACTTTCTTAATGCTGCGAACGGTCTCCAGACGCACCTTATCTTTGGCTTTCATCGCAGCCTTGATATCTTCGCTGATTTGATCTTTGAGGCTCATGGGTATTTACTGTTTTTGCAGCTATTGCTCATTTTATCCTGAGATTTACGGTCACTCTTGGCGCATTGCGCTGCACTGCTCGCGCTGAGGCCGGATCAAGGACTGGGAGAAAAGAAAAAGCAGGGAGCGAACTTCGGCTCCCTGCTCTCTTCGTCGCTTAGACAATATGACCCATGAATAGCGGCCTGCCAGCACTAAATCTGTGTCTTGTGTGTCAGACCGCTGCTGCCTGCCTGGTTAAACCGTGACGAAGGAGGACGCTGCCAGGGTAGTGGTGTCTACGCCTTGCAGGACCGCCAGGGTTTCTGTGCCGAAGGCGATGGTCTCACCGCTGAAGGACAGTGCGCCGAAGGTGAGGCTGTTGGCTAGGCCGATGAGATCGGTGCCGACTTTGAAATCGGTGATGGTATCGGTGCCTTCGCCTGCAGCCAGTACGAAGGTGTCGATGCCTCTACCGCCGGTCAGGGTGTCGTTGCCGGGGCCGCCGCGCAGCAGGTCGTCGCCGTCGTCGCCCCAAATCTGGTCGTCGCCCGCTTCGCCAAACAGCTGGTCGTTGCCCGACTTACCGCCGATGCGGTCATTGCCGGCACCGCCGTAGATCACGTCGTTGCCGCCGGGTTCGCCGATTTGGGAACTGCGGGAGTTGCGATCGCCCCGCAGCACGTCGTCACCCGCTTCACCGTAGATCACGTCATCGCCCAGGCCACCAGCAACGGTGTCGTTGCCGCCGCTGGCAAAGATATAGTCATCAGCGTCATCGCTGCCCACCAGGGTTTCGGCGCTGCGGGTTTCCTGGGTAATGGTGCGGCTCAGTGCGGCGACACCAGCCCGAGGATCGAGGTTGAGCGCTTCCTTCAGACCGATCTGGACGATCTCGTTGTTGTCGATGCCGGGGGGACGGCCTACCGAGAAGGGGTAGTTGTTGTCGTTGGCGACCAGAATGGTATTTTCATCGATTACCAGCAGGTTTTCGATGGTGACGAAGGGCATACGGTAAGTGGTGTCGCCGTCACCATTAAGGTCGTTGGGATCGGGGATGTTCAGCAGATCCACCAGCTCCTGTTTGGCAACGTAGCCATCAGCGTCGATCTGGGAGAGGTCTACCTTAAAGACCTTCTTGAACTGGGCGCTGGCAGCCTGGCCGTTGTCGCGCTCGATCACCAGGTATTCGTTCTCGTTGACCACAGCGAAATCGCCGATGGCGTGGCCTGGGTTTTCCATCTTGTAGTAGCCCAAGATGCCTTCGTACTGCTTGCTCTCTACATCAAACTGGTAGATTCGCAGGGCTCCAGCAGGGTCTCCGGCGACGGTACCTTCCAGCAGCGGGTAGAGCGTGAACTTGTCGGGGCTGATGGCCATGCCCTCAAAGCCCCTAGAGCCGCCCAGGTTAGCCACCGCAGGTTCTTCGATAAAGGTGCTGCGGGCGGTGAAGCCGGTGCCGGGGAAGTCAGTAAAGAAGCCGTCTACGCCCAGCTCGATGAACTGCTGGTATTCACTGATGGGGTCGCCCTCGTAGCTGTTGGGCAGGAAGAAGCTCTCGTTGCGCAAGGTGTAAAGGTGCACTAGCAGCCCAGCGGCATGAGCATCTTGAATCAGGGTGGTGGGGGTGCCGGTGATGCGGTCGCCATCGCTGATCAGGCCGTCGCCATTGAGGTCATCGGGCTGGCCGTTGCTGTCAGCATCAACCGTAGTCAGGGGCACAATGCGCTGCTTGTTGGGGCCAATTCCAGCAGCATATTCAGCGATTTCGGCCAGGCCTGCCGGGGTAGAGAGGTCGGTGTAGGTGCGGCTGTCGCCGTTGACCACGAAGTCGTAGGGCTGGCCCGAACCGCCAAAGAGCTGCACCAGGGGAATATCGATGCCTGCAGCGGGCATGAGGGTATCGTTCAGCGCCTTCAGGTTGCTCACCTCAAAGGACTGGATGTAGACGCGGCTGGGGTCGGTGAAGCCTTCGGCCACCAGGGTTTCAACCAGAATTTGGCTGGTGTTGTAGCCCTGCTGCTCAAAGAAAGTGGGGTGCTTGGTTTCAGGGTAGATGCCGATCTTGCGGCCCGTCTCGGCTTCGACCTCCTGCACCAGGTTGATGATCTCGGCCAGGGTTGGCACCTTCAGCCCATCGTTGTTAAAGGTAGTGCCGCGCAGGGCCGGGATCCGCTCGATAGCGTTGAGCTGCTTGATTTCAGCCAGGGTAAAGTCTTCGGCATACCAGCCGCCGACGGGACGACCATCGAGGTCCTTGACCGTCAGGCGGTCGGCAAACTCGGCCCGTAGGTAAACATCGGTGCTGGTGTCGCTGGTGTTGATCACGGGGTTGCCGTTGGCATCGCGGGCAATCGTGCCATCGGGGTTCAGCGTGACGACGGCCAGCAGCGGCTCGTGACGGGCGATCAGCACGCCGTCTTTGGTGACAACCAGGTCGGGCTCGATGAAGTCTGCGCCCTGTGCGATCGCAAGCTTATACGCCTCCAGCGTATGCTCTGGCCGCTCACCCGATGCGCCCCGGTGACCAATCACGATGGGTGCATTGCCGGTCAGCGTGTCGAACTGAGTTCTGGCCAGCACGTCGGGGTTTTGCGGGGAGCGCACCACGTCGCTGGTGAGCTGGTCGCGCACCAAATCGCCCGTACCAGGGAAGTCGGTGAAGTAACCATCCACGCCCAGGTTGATGAACTGCTCGTATTCCCGGTTGGGGTTGCCCTGGTAGTCAGCCGCCAGGAAACGGCCCTCGTTGCGGAAGGTGTAGGCGTGGACAAACAGGCCCGCTGTATGGGCATCGGGAATTAGCGTGGAGGGGGCCGTCGTGGTTTTGTCGGCATCGTTGACGACGCCATCGCCGTTGACATCATCGGCCTGACCGTCGCCATCGGCATCGACGCCTTTGACCGAAACAATCATCCGCTTCCAGGGGCCAATGCCGTCGGCGTAGGTGGCGATTTCGGCCAGCCCTTCGGGAGTTTGCAGGTCACCGTAGGTGCGGGTGTCGCCGTTAACCGCAAAGTCGTAGGGGCGAGCATTGACGTCCTGGTAAATCAGAGAACCATCCAGCGCCACATCGTAGGCATCTAGCAGCTGCACCAGGGGAATGTCGGTGAGGGTGTTCAGCTCCTTTAGGTTGCTCACCTCAAAGGACTGAATGAAGACGCGGCTGGGGTCGGTGAAGCCAGTTGCCTCCAGGGTTGCCAGCAGAGGCTCCTCTAGAGACAGGCCCAGGTCGTCGTGGTAGGTGGGATGCTTGGTTTCGGGGTAGATACCGATTTTTTTGCCCGTGTCGGCCTCGACCTGTTTGACCAGGTTGATGATCTCTTCGAGGGTGGGGATTTGAAAGACGCCATCGAAGAGATCGGCGCGATAGCCCTGGGGCATGATGGCACGC
>JACVRP010000366.1 GCA_014534385.1 Cyanobacteria bacterium Co-bin13 | reverse complement strand
GTCTAGGCTACTGCTGGCGTTAAAGCTGGGTTGGGCCACGTTGATCTCGGCAACGACCTGGCCGCCATCGCTCAACAGCGCCGTGGTCAGCTCATCTTTTAGAGATCGGCTGTAGTCGCTGTCGGCATTGAAGTAGATCGCTGCATTGCGCTGCTGTAGGCTGTTGACCAGGTAGCGAGACAGAGTGGTAGCCGTGAAGCGATCGCTCGGCACCGTTCTAAAAACAGCGTCGCCAAGGCCCGACAACCCAATGGCAGTGCTTGTAGGCGACACCATCACCAGCCCACCCTGCTGATAGACCTCACCTGCCGCCAGAGAAGTCTCGCTGCCAAAGTGGCCGACAACGCCCAACACAGTAGGATCTTGCACCAAAGACTCGGCTACCTGGGCGGCCACCGCAGGGGCATTGTCGTCGTTTGCAATCACGATATAAATGGGCACGCCGTTGATACCCCCGGCTTCATTCACCTGCTGCTGGGCCTGGGCTACCCCCCGCAGGATCTCTTGAGCTGGGTCCACCGAAGTTGTCGTCGGCACTGCTACCGCCAGGGTATAGCTCTGTCCGTTACCAATGCGGGCATTGTTAAGGTAGATCAGCGCTTCGGGGTCGTTGCGATTTTGCTGTAGAGACGCCTCCAAAGAACTGACGGCTTGGGCGAAGTCGCCAGATGCGATCGCACTAATGCCCGCCTCTTTTTGGGCTGAGGTCACTCCGGTAATCAGCAGCCGCTCGCCCGCACTAAAGCGCTGCTCTAGGGGTGACTGGCCTGGACTGTTGGGGGCAGCAGGATCGGCACTAGGCGTAATCTCCGGCAGCGATTGACTCAAGTTGCGGCCCAGCTCAGTATGGCGAGTCAGCCACCAAAAGCCGCCGCCTAACAGCAGCAGGGTGGTACCCAAAGCTAAAACCAGCGCCGGAATCTCATTTTTCTGGGTCATAAGTTCAATCTAGCCTCTGCCGTCACAAAGCTGCGAGGAGCTGTTAAAGGTATTCACAAACCAAGCTTTAGGGACGCGGTTAGCTCACTGGATGAGCCGCAGCGGATCGCTCAGCTTCAGCACCTTACCTACCTCAGTAGCGGGCAGTCGCGTATTCACCGCCAGCCGATAGAAGTGGTTGAACCGGGAGCGGTTAACCCACTCTGGCAGGGTAGCCAGCCGCTGCTGATTAAACATTTTTTGGAACTGGGCAGTGCTGGCCCCGGTCCAGGTATCGCGGGTGGGCACGATGCAGCGCTGACAGGGGTTAATGCCCCAAAAGGCCACCTCTCCAATTTGAAATGCAACGGTTTGGCCCTCTTCTCCAAAGAGCTGATCCTCCCAAAAGGCCGGCACACCATCAATCTCCAAATTAGTGCGAAAGCGCCTACGCACTTCGGCCACATCCAAATCAGGATACCAGGCGGCCACGGCTTCTAGCGTGGCGGTGCTGACTATCGTAGGGCCTGACGAATTGGTGTCATCGGGAAAGCCCATCTGACGGTTTTCCTGCAGGGTGACAGGCTGCTGGAAATAGCCACTGAGCCAGCTTTCTAGCTCGTCCCAATGTTGAGTTAGGTCAAAGGTGGTTTTCTCATCACTGCCGTCAATCCAGAGCGTCAGTCTAGTGCAGTCTTCAGCAAACAGAGCCCGCAGCTGATGAATGCGGGCATTGCGCTTGCCGTTGATGAAATGGCCTTGGCTGTCGAAGAGGGCAAAACTGCGATCGCACTTCAGCGACCCACCGGGCAAGATCTCGGCCTGCGGCACAGCCGTACCGTCAAAAGACTTAACCGGGTACAGATCAATGCGGGCCAGCGTAGGATTGAGCGACACAGAAGACATAGCAGAAACAAAGAACCTCTATCTATTAGTAGACTGCCGCAAGCCGGAGAGTGAATCTTTGGGCAGAAGGAAAACAAGGTTGAACTCGGTAGCCTCTCAACAGAGTAACGGGTCAAATCCCGTTCCAGATACCGTCATGAACTGAGATCATTCCTCTGCTTCAGCCTATCAATTATGAATCCACCCATTGGAAAAACCTGCTGGGCCATCGCTGAGGGATACATTCCTGCCGGAAGTACGGGCGAGGGGCAAGAATTTGTTAGCCATGAAACTGCCTGCCTGCTGAATACTTCAGATCAGGAAGCCCATGTTGAGATCACGATTTACTTTAGCGATCGTGAACCGGTTGGCCCCTACCCAGTGACCGTCCCCGCTAGGCGAACGAAGCACGTACGGTTTAACGATTTGAAAGACCCTGAGCCGGTGCCTCTAGGCACTGAGTATGCCAGCGTCATTCAGTCAGATGTGCCAATTGTGGTGCAGCACAGTCGCTTAGACTCGCGGCAGGCCGAGAACGCACTGCTGAGCACAATTGCTTTTGCCGTTAGTTAACCTTCAGTCGGTTAACCCGCTGCAGCGCCAGCTTTTCTTGAGGCGGTGGGCTGTGCCCACCCTACCAGTTAACTAGAAGGGAGTGGGCAATTTTTGCCTGACTGTTATGAGAACACACTGGTACAAAAATGCGATTTTTTATTCACTCAATGTCGAAACCTTCTTCGACAGCAACGGCGACGGCATTGGCGATTTTCCAGGGTTAACCCAAAAGCTAGACTATATTGCCAGCCTGGGAACAACCTGTCTATGGCTGCTGCCCTTTTACCCATCGCCCAATCGCGACAATGGGTACGACGTAATGGATTACTACAACGTCAATCCCCGGCTGGGCACGCTGGGCGACTTTGGAGAGTTCATGGTGCAGGCCAAGGAGCGAGGCATTCGGGTGCTGATCGATATGGTGATTAACCACACATCGGTCGAGCACCCCTGGTTTCAGTCGTCTCGCTCCGACCCCGATTCCCCCTACCGCAACTACTACATCTGGGTGGATACGCCCCCCGACCCAGACAAAGTTGCGCAGAAGGATGTTGCCTTTCCAGGCGTCGAAGACAGCATTTGGGAATATGACGAAGCCGCTCAAGCTTATTATCTGCACCACTTCTATAAAGAGCAGCCAGACCTGAACTTTACCAACCCTGAGGTGCGGGAAGAGATTTGCAAGATCATGGGCTTTTGGCTGGCTCTAGGTGTTTCTGGGTTTCGCATTGATGCGGCTCCCTACATGCTAGAAACCCCAGGACTAGAAGACGTCGAGCCTGAAAAGCTCAAAGGCTTCTATAAAGAGATGCGTTCCTTTGTCACCAACCGCTGCAGCGACGCCATTCTGCTGGCCGAGGCCAACGAACCCCCCGAAAAAATCCCCATGTTCTTTGGGGAAGGCGATCGCATGCATGTGCTGTTTAACTTCCTGCTAAACCAGTACATGTTTTTGGCGCTGGCCCGAGAAGATGCCGACACCCTGAGGGAGGGCTTCAAGCTCCTGCCAGAGATTCCTGCCGATGCCCACTGGCTCAACTTTGTGCGGCACCACGATGAGCTCACCCTAGATCAGCTCACTGAGGCGGAACGGCAGGAGATCTTTAAAGTCTTTGCCCCCGAAGAGAACATGCAAATCTATGGCCGGGGCATTCGCCGCCGCCTGCCGCCAATGGTGGAGAATGACCGCCGTCGCCTGGAGCTGATCTACAGCCTGCTGTTTAGCCTGCCCGGCATTCCCATGCTGCGCTACGGCGAAGAAATCGGCATGGGCGACGATCTCTCTCTCCAGGGCCGCGACAGTGTCCGCACCCCCATGCAGTGGGCAGATGAGAAAAATGGCGGGTTCTCCACAGGCTCAGCAGATCAGCTCGCCAGTCCCATGATCAGCAGCGGAGACTACGGCTATCAGCAGGTGAATGTGACTTGCCAACAGCTTGACCCCAACTCACTGCTGAACTGGATCGAGCGAGCAGCGCGAATGCGAAAGCAGGCTCTGGAATTTGGCTGGGGACAGCCCGAGGTGATCGAAGCCGATAAACCCTGCGTGTTTGCCCACTGCTGCTACCAAAAGGACAAAGCCATGCTGGCAGTCCACAATCTCTCGGGTAAACCCTGTACCGCCACGCTGAAGGCTGACCACCTCAGTCACCTGGTTGATTTCTTTAGCGATCGCACCTACGACCCCGTCAGCGACCACTCTATTTCCCTCTCCCCCTACGGCTACCGCTGGTTCAAAGTCAAACGCCAACCCTAACCCCCAATAAGAGCAAGTCACAGCCGAGTTCCCCCCATCCATCCACTCATCCACCCCCTACCCATCCACCCCCTCACCC
>JACVRP010000183.1 GCA_014534385.1 Cyanobacteria bacterium Co-bin13 | reverse complement strand
GCTCTGGCCCGACCCTGTTCCAGGGTTTCAGCACCCGGAATGGGGAGCCAGTCCTGCGACGACTCTAATTGCTGGCAGAGGTCGGGGTAGCGCTGCTGAGCTTCGGCCCAAGTTAGACCTTGAAAGACACCGTTCTGATATTCCTTGAGATCTTCGGCCCAGCTTAGGGAAACGGGTAAGGGGGTTAGCAGGGCACCTTTATCCGCCCTTAACAAAGCTGATGATTCAGGCAGCGCCCAGCCAAACTCAGCTACTACCCCCTGCAGCGTTTCCACAGAGCGCAAGAGCGGACTGCAGTAGATATGAGTAGGCTGCCAGGATTTGTCTACCAGGTGCTGGCCCAGGCTAGCAGCCTGCTGCCGTCCAACTGCCGTGAGCGGGGTAGGCTGCCAACCCGCCATCCGGCCTTCCCGGTTGCCCTCTGACTCGGCATGGCGGATCAGCAGCAGCTTGAGCAAAGGCAGCGCCACAGGTAAGCCCTTAAGCCTTGACCGGCACCTCGATTACCTCACTCATGACAGACTCTTCTCCGGCGGTTTCCAGACTTTCCGGCAGGGACTGGGGCACCTGCTCCTCGTAATTCAGGCCTAGGAGATCGCTGTAGAGCCGGATGTAGTCTAGGGCCGACTTTTTCCAGCTAAAGTCTGTGACCATGCCCCGCTGCTGCAGTTCCTGCCAGGCGTCTTTGTAGTGGAAGCCTTCCCAGGCCCTAATCATGCAGGTGTAAAGATCGAGCGGCTCGTAGCGGTCAAAGCAGTAGCCGGTACCGGCATGGTTCATGGGGTCGTGGTGCTGCACAGTATCTACCAGGCCGCCCGTTCGCCGCACAATGGGCACACAGCCATAGCGCATAGCAATCATCTGACTGATGCCGCAGGGCTCAAACCGCGAGGGCATCAAAAAGGCATCGGCCCCAGCGTAAATGCGGCGACCCAAGCCCTCGCTGTAGAGCAGGTAGGTGGCCATACGCCCGCGAAAGCGACTGGCTAGCTGCCACATCTGGGTTTCGTAGTAGCGCTCGCCCGTTCCCAGCAGCACAAACTGAGCATCGGTGTAGGCCATGAACCGCTCTAGAATCTGGATGATCAGGTCTAACCCCTTCTGCTCAACCAGACGGCCTACCAGACCCACGACAAATGCCTTGGAGTTGACCTCTAGGCCCAACTCTTCCTGCAGCGCAATTTTGTTGGCTCGCCGATTTTCTAGGGTTTCAGTCGTGAAGTTCTTGACAATATAGGAATCGGTTGCCGGGTCGAAGCTGTCGGGGTCAATGCCGTTGAGGATACCGCTGAGCTTGCCGCCAACAAAGGACAACAGCCCCTCTAGCTTCTCTCCATAGTCAACGGTCTGAATCTGGCGGGCATAGGTGGGGGAGACGGTATTGACCCGGTCAGCAAACTGCACTGCCGCCGCCATCACGTTGTGGCCCTGCATGTACCAGGGGCACCAGGTCATCTGCTCCAGCTTCCAGCGCCACGGCCCTTGATAGGCCAAGTTATGGATGGTGAAGACAGTGGAAATATCAGGTGACTGGTGCATCCAAACGGGGATCATACCTGTATGCCAGTCGTGGCAGTGAATAACCTCAGGCTTCCAATGGTTCCAGGCAAACTCTGCCGCGCCGTTGGAAAAGAAGGTGAACCGCCAGTCTTCATCCTCACCGCCATAGACCCGGCGCGGATCGAAAGCAGGATGGCCGAAGAGGTATAGAGGCACATCAGATTTGGGCAGCACTGTTTCGTAGACTGCGAAGTCGTTAAACATCGCAGTGCCCTTCCAGACAGGCTCACTCGGAATCTCAACCTTGTCAGCCATGAAGCCGTAGTAGGGCATGAAAATCCGCACGTCGTGCCCCATCTTCCGAAGCACTTTGGGAAGAGACCCCACTACGTCGCCCATACCGCCCACCTTAGCGACAGGGGCCGCCTCTGCTGCCACAAAAAGAATCCGCATGATTTCCCCGGTGTTAGTTTGTTTTCACCTTTCCCTAAGTCTACGGGGGGAGGGAGTTTATGCCTAGTAGGCGAGGTGCTAAGACGCTTTTGAAGACAGGGGCAGACTGTTTAGAAAGTTCTGGGTTTCTAGATGCGATCGCAGCCGCACCACCCGCCCCTCAAACTCGCTCAGACTGAAGAGCCAGTCGTATTCCTCCCGCCGTTTGGGGTGCGTATGCCAGGCGTAGTAAATCATGGAGTCGCGGCTAAAAAAAGCCTGACGCCAGCTTTCCCGGTTGTCGTTCCAAAGCGGCTGGGCAAATACCACTCGCCGACAGGTACGCCAGATAATTTGCTGCATTACCCGCCAGCGGGGATAGTCTAGCCAGAGAATCAGGGTGGCCCGCTGCCAGACCAGATCTCTAGCTTGGCGGTAATTGCCGTCGATCACCCATTCTGGCTGGGCGACAGCGCCGCCGATGCGATCGCGAAATTCTTCCGTCTGCGCTGCCTGCCAGTGGCGGCCCCAAAACAGACCATCCATTTCAATGTGGGGAATTTGCAGCTGCGCAGCCAGATGTCGGGCCAGGGTGGTCTTGCCAACACCAGAGCAGCCAACGATAGAGATACGCCAGGGGCCTTTTTGAAGGGGAAGATGCATAGCCTATGACCATTGACGACAGGAAAGCGAGGGGCTGACAGTATAGTACAAATGATCTATACTGGGATCACTTGAGACTTCGTCAGCCTGCGTTCTGAGATCCTGCTTATGTCTACTCTGGCAACTGCTCCTATTTCGGGTGCAACTCCCCTTGCCTGGTCTACCATTCGCTTTCGGCGCGCCAAAGACAGCAAAGGCTGGGCCCTACTCGGAATTCCCCAACAGGTGTATCCGGTGGTGGCGCTGCGGCTGTTTGAGCAGCAAGCTCGGCTGATGGGCCGCCATGATGATGGCTCTTTTACCAGCGTGCTGTTTGAAGCGCCTCCCACGCTGGCTGCCAAGCTGGCCTGTGTCTTTCCGGCACCGCCTGGCTGTGAAGCCCTGAAAATTGCAGAAACGGGCGATCGCATTCTCTCTGGCAAAGTTCCAAAATCTATCAAAGCGATCTACCAGCGCCCTGATCCGGGCACCCATGAGTTGGACATAGCCTAGTACTCTGTCACGCTCTTATTGAGGGTTGGAGAAACGTTGTGCAGCGGTGGCGTTGCTGCGCTTCCATCATTGCGGGGATTGATGCTTGGGGGCAGGCCCCCAAACCCCCTTTGGAGAGCGGGCGCGCCCTCCAAACCTCCCCCGCTAGAAATCCCCCAGCATCGGCATTGCTGCGCTGGTTCATTGGGTTCTTGTAGGAGTGTGCAGGCCCTCCTGTTTTCGGGAGACCCCCTGGTTATCAAGCGACGCAGCACTAGTCTCAAAACCTGTGTGCAAGCAGCTCAACAGCCACCGCATGTGCTCATGCTTCTAGCTTGCCGGGTCGCTGATCAAGGCGAAGGGCCTGCTCCAGCGCAACTTTTTCCCTGGCTCGGCGCAGGTAGGGCTGCAGCCGTTCAGGTCCGCACCCGCTCAAGATGCTTAGATCTTCCAAGGCCAGGCCTCTCATCAACATTTCCACCCGCCAGGTTTGCTGAGCCTGCTCAATTGTGGGGGCATGACCTGCAGGGGTTATTACCTCGGCGGTAATCTCCTGCCAGAGCTGGCGAATTTCGGCCACCGACAACGGATTGCCGGACCCATCGACAAACAAAGCTGATTGGCTATCTTTGCGCGTTCTTAGCCACTGGGTCAGCGGATTTTTAGTGTATGACCCGTAGCGATGTCCCATGATCCACTGGTTTAAGGGTACCTGCCGACTGGCAGAGCCACTGACCTGCAAGACGTGCTGCTGCTCATCGACAATAGAGTGGGATCGGCGTAGACCTGCAATCTCCGTGGCGCTAATGCCGGCTCCAAACAAGATATAGGCCAGTGCGTAGACCTGAGGGCCGCTACTGCGTGCTTTTTGCAGAATCGTGCGGACTAACGAGGCGGGTAAATCCTGAATTTCCTCTTGTCCGGTTGTCCTATGATTCGGGCTTGAGCTATCAGGGCCAGAAGGTTCAGGTTCGCTAACAGCTTCCGTGAGGCGAAACAAAGCCACCATATCTGCGATAAAGGCTTCCTGATTGGGCCAGAGGCCATGAAACTCGGTGGTAAATTCCAGTACGGCATATCCCAACAGCAGAACATTGATCAGACTGGCCAGTTGAGTGGGTGAGAGCTGGGCCTGAATTTGCTCTCGGGCGATGATGTTGCTGAGATACTCCTCCGTGTAACGCTGAATTTGGCCCAGCCCTCGACCAATGGCCTCTCGGTTCTCAATGGGGTACTGCCCGGCTTCGCCTATGAGCGATCGCACAAACCCCGGCAACTGCTCCAAGGCTCCCAAATGCCCCTCAACATAGGCCTGTAGGGCAGGCACAAAGCCTTGGATTTGGCTGGCCTGCTGCCGCAGGACATCGCCCATTTCAACAAAAACTTCGGCTTCTTCGAGCACAGCCAAAAGCAAGCCGTGCTTGCTTCCGAAATGTCGAAACAGCGTAACTTCATTGACCTCGGCGACATCTGCAATCTGGCGGGTGGTGGTTTCGGTGACACCCTGCTGAGCAAAAAGCTGGAGCGCTGCTTGAATCAGGCGTTGGCGGGCAGTTTTGCGGTTGTTAGGCATTTCTTATGCAAGTTCTACTTGCAGTTTAATAGAGCCAGTGTTACCGTTGAGTTGTAAGTGGCACTTGCATCTCTCTTGGCTACTCTCAAGCCCATGTCGGGCAGCAGCTCTGGATGCGAGGCTAAGCAAGAAGGAAATTTTATGACTTCTACACTACCAAACCGACCTCAGGCGTTACCCGAGGAGAAATTGGCCCTCAACTGGGTGAATGTTGCCTTTTTCGCGACTTTTCATGGGATTGCTCTGTTGGCCCCCTGGTTCTTCTCCTGGAAAGCCCTTGGTCTAACCATTGTCCTCCACTGGCTATTTGGCAGTATTGGCATCTGTTTAGGCTACCATCGCTTGCTTACTCACCGAAGTCTGCAAGTGCCCAAATGGCTGGAGTATGGGGTGGCTACCTTAGGGGCACTAGCCATTCAAGGTGGACCTATCTTCTGGGTGAGCAGCCACCGGCAGCACCACCTCTACACAGAAGACCCCGACAAAGACCCCTATGCGGCCAGCCGGGGCTTTTGGTGGAGCCATATGCTGTGGATTATGTATCCTCGCAGGAAGTTCTATATCCCCGAGATCTACCGCAAAAATGCCCCTGATCTGGCCAAAGATGCTTACTACACGTGGTTAGATAAGCATTTCCTGATGCTGCAAATTCCTCTGGCGTTGGTGCTGTATGCGCTGGGTGGCTGGTCTTTTGTGATCTACGGTCTGTTTTTGCGGGCAGTTCTGCTTTGGCACTCCACCTGGCTGATCAACTCGGCCACGCACATGTTTGGCGAACGTCCCTTTGATAACAAAGACGGTTCGCGCAATTTATTTTGGACTGCCCTGGTGACCTATGGTGAAGGCTGGCATAACCACCACCATGCCTACCCCAACGTGGCTCCAGCTGGCTGGAAATGGTGGCAGATTGACGTTACCTGGTGGGCGATTCAAGTTCTAGAAACCCTGGGCCTGGCTAGGCGAGTTAACCGCCCTCCAGCGGAAGCACTGGCTAAGCTGTAGTGCAGAAGACGCGGGGGGAGGTAGGGGAGATGGGGGAGTTGAGGGAAATAAGGGGCGGTAATGAAAATCTCCCTGCGTCTCCGCATCTCTGCATCTTCCCTACTTCCCAAAATCCGTCTCATTCAGCAGTGCGATCGCAGTTCGCCACACTATGTAACCCTGCCAGTTGAGGTGTAGCCCATCGGTTGTGAGATCAGCACGGAGACTGCCTTCGCCGTTGGCAAAGAGCGGGTAGAGATCGAGGTAATAGGCCCCATTGTCGTCGGCAATCTGCCTGAGCTCAGTATTGACAGCCCGAATCCGCTCATTGGGCAGCGCTAGCAATCGGTCTCGGCCTTCCCAAGTGGCACTTTCATTTCCGTGGGGCAGGAGCGACTGTACGACAATTTGGGTGTCGGGGTGAGTATCGCGCAGGTAGCGAACAATGGCGCGGGTATTGTCTATCAGCTGCGCCTCCGGCTTACCCCAGATCAGGTCGTTGATGCCGATCATGACAAAGACTGTCTCAGGGTTGGTCTGATCCAGAATATAGAGGCGCTGCCGCAGGCCATCTGAGTTGTCTCCCGAGATCGCCTGGTTAATCCAGGTTCTACGACCCGGCAGCAGCTCCTGGGGAAACCAGAGGGTGAGTGAGTCACCCAGTAAAACAGTCTGCCGGGGATCGTTGCGGGCTGCGATCGCAGCTGCCTCCTGCTCCAGCAACGCCACCCACTGCTGGTAATCCAGGTAGTGGCGGTCCCCCAAGCTGGCCGCAGGTGATGCCGCCGCTTCAGCAGCAGCAAACGCATTAGCCTGGGGGAGCATGGGCGCTCGTGGGTTCGACAGCACGGCCACCTGACGCAGCACCACCAGCACAGTAATAAACAGCAAACCATTCATGGCCAGAGAAAGCAAAGCCCACGGCGGCACTTGCTGCAGGCTCTGAATCAGCGAAGGAAGCTGGAGCTTTTCTCGAAAGGGCACTGCCACGGTCCTAGCAGAAGGGATTACAGGACGTTTCCCGAGATGGTCCACCGGCAAACTGACGTTCGTCTGCTGGGCCACTACATTAACAGGGATGGCTCAAATTCTAGATAGATTCTCAGCGACAGGCCAGTCCTTTGACAAAAAACTTGTGAGCTTAAACATTAAACCGGAAGAGTAAAACATCCCCTTCCTGCACCACATACTCCTTACCTTCACTGCGAACTAGACCCTTCTCCTTGGCTGCCCCCATCGATCCTGACGACACCAGGTCGCCATAGGCCACCGTTTCGGCCCGAATAAAGCCCCGCTCAAAATCAGTGTGAATCACGCCTGCCGCCTGAGGAGCCAGCATTCCCGCCTGAATCGTCCAGGCTCGGGTCTCCTTAGGGCCGGTGGTAAAGTAGGTCCGCAGCCCTAGCAGTTCATAGGTCGCCTGGATCAGCGACTGCAGGCCGCCCTCCTCCTCTCCCAGCGCCGCCAAAAAGTCCGTCCGCTCCTCCTCGGAGAGATCCACCAGCTCAGACTCCACCTGAGCCGAAACAACAACGACCTCAGCCTCTTCTTGAGACGCGACGCCCCTCACCTGCTCCACCCAGTCATTGCCGCTAGCGAGGTCGTCTTCCGAGACGTTGGCTGCATAGATGATGGGTTTGCGCGTCAGCAGCCCTAGGGGCTTGATGATGAGCTCTTCTTCTTCGCTCAGCACCACTTGGCGGGCCGT
>JACVRP010000403.1 GCA_014534385.1 Cyanobacteria bacterium Co-bin13 | reverse complement strand
GCCGTCTAAGACCCAGCTGTTGCTGGCGAGTGGGCGACCTATTATCGCGTCAGTCCCTCACGACGGTACCGCTGCCCGAGCGGTCCTCCGCAGTGGCGGGGGAATTGTGGTGGAGCCCGAAAATCCAACAGCTCTGGTTAAAGGTGTACTGGAGCTTTATAACGACCGGGCCAAAGCAGATCGGCTGGGCCAGCAGGGGTGGCAATACGCGCTCGAGCACTATTCTTTTGAGCAGGCTTTAGAGCGCTATGAGCGCCTTATCTTGGCGCTGGCCCAGCCGCTAAGAGGGGCAGAGGGTCTGCAGGCGGTTGGATCTTTAGCCCGGTTTGCCCCAGGTTTGGAGAAGGGTAAAGTTTAAGCAGCCTCTTGCCAGCCTTTGCTGCCCTCAAATTTAACCTGGGAAGAGAGTGTTAAAGCCACTGACAATTTGGCGAATGGGCGGCAAAATGTCCCTACATAGACAGCATCATTGGCGAAATTTATGCGGCCTATTCGCACCTTCAATGTGACGCCCTCTTTGCCAGCTCAGCTGGAGCCTCTACGGAAGCTGGCCTACAACCTGCACTGGGATTGGGATACCGACGCGACAGACCTGTTTCGACGTCTGGACCCAGACCTATGGGCGTCTAGCCGCTATAATCCGGTCTTGATGCTGGGCACCATCAGTCAAACCCGGCTGCAGGAAGTTGCAGAAGATGAAGGGTTTCTAGCCCAGATGAATCGAGCCGCTCAGCGGCTTGAGGACTATCTGCAGAACCGCACCTGGTTTAAAAAGCATCGCTCCAAAGTCATTTCGGGTGAGTGCTACGCCTACTTTTCGATGGAGTTTGGGCTGACCTCCTGTATGCCGGTTTACTCTGGCGGCTTGGGGGTGCTGGCTGGGGACCATCTGAAGTCGGCCAGTGACCTGGGTCTGCCCCTGGTAGCCGTGGGGCTGCTTTATCAGGAGGGGTACTTTGCCCAGTACTTCAATGCCGATGGCTGGCAGCAGGAGCGCTACCCCATCAACGACTTCTACAACATGCCGCTGCATCTGGAGCGAGATGCCGAGGGGGCAGAACTGCGAATCGCTGTGAACTACCCTGGGCGGGTCGTGTATGCGCGGGTCTGGCGGGTGCAGGTGGGCACGGTGCCGCTGTATCTCCTCGATACCAACATCGAACCCAATACCCAATATGACCAGGATATTTGCGATCGCCTCTACGGCGGCGACATTGACATGCGGATTCACCAGGAGATTATGCTGGGGATTGGCGGTGTCCGTATGCTCAAGGCCCTGGGGTTAACGCCAACGGCCTATCACATGAACGAGGGTCACTCCGCCTTTCTGGCGCTTGAGCGGATCTCGACGCTGATGAATGAAACGGGCCTATCCTTTGCTGAGGCCAGGCAGGTGGCTCAATCCGGGC
This sequence comes from Cyanobacteria bacterium Co-bin13, assembly GCA_014534385.1. GTDB lineage: Bacteria > Cyanobacteriota > Cyanobacteriia > Phormidesmidales > Phormidesmidaceae > JACVSF01. The sequence continues at coordinate 2,307 of JACVRP010000403.1, read as the reverse complement.
AGCTTTTTACCTCCCACACGCCTGTGCCTGCGGGCATCGACCTGTTTCCGCCCGACAAGGTCTTGTACTACCTGGGGCACTACGCTAGGCGATTTGGCCTGTCTGATGACGAGTTTTTGGCCCTAGGGCGGGAAAACACAGGCGACTTCTCGTCACCATTTAGCATGGCCGTGCTGGCTATTAAAACAGCCACTTTTGTCAACGGGGTCAGCAAGCTGCACGCTGCGGTTTCTCGAGAGATGTTTGCCGATCTTTGGGCAGATCTGCCCCTGGGCGAAGTGCCTATTCGCGCCATTACAAATGGGGTCCATGCCCGCAGCTGTGTCGCCAAATCGACCCAGGAGCTCTATGACCGCTATTTAGGCCCCAACTGGTCCCAGGTTGGCTCCGCCGAGGCCCTATGGGACCGGGTCTATGCCATTCCAGATGAAGAACTGTGGCGCAACCACGAACTCTGCCGATCCCAGCTTGTGGTCTACGTGCGGGAGCGGCTAACCAAGAGCATGGTGGAACGAGGAGCCTCCTCCCATGAAGTTTTAGATGCTCAGGAAGTGCTCGACCCCTTCGTATTGACCATCGGCTTTGCCCGCCGATTTGCCACCTATAAGCGAGCTACGTTATTTCTACGGGATTTGGAGCGCATTCGGCAGATTATCCAAGGGGGCAGCCACAATTGCCGGGTGCAGTTTGTCATTGCCGGAAAAGCCCACCCTAAGGATATTCCGGGCAAAGAGCTGATCCGCAATATCATTCACTTCACCCGTGATGAGGGGTTGAGCCGCTCGATTGTCTTTGTGCCCAACTATGACATTCACCTGTCTCGGGCGATGGTGGCAGGCTGCGATGTTTGGCTTAACAACCCCCGTCGGCCCCGAGAAGCGTCTGGCACTAGCGGTATGAAGGCAGCGATGAACGGCCTGCCTAACTTGAGCGTGCTCGATGGCTGGTGGGATGAGGCCGACTATGTCCGAACGGGCTGGCCTATTGGCTCGGGCGAGGACTACGACGATCCGGACTATCAGGACGATGTTGAGGCCAACGCCCTCTACGAACTGCTGGAGAAGGCCGTGGTGCCGCTGTTCTATAGCCGTGACAAAGACGAGATTCCTCGGGGCTGGGTGGCTAAGATGAAAGACGCCATCCGGCTCAATACGCCGCTCTTCAACACTGCCCGCATGGTAAAAGACTACGCTGAGCAGGGCTACTTTGCGGCTAGCGATCGCTACGCCACCTTCACTGAGCAGGACTTCAAACCGGCCCGAGAACTGGCCCACTGGCAGGCCCATGTCCTTGACCATTGGTATGAGATGCGAATTGAGGAAATCTGCATCTCAGAAGCGACTGATTTGAAGGTGAATCAGAGCTTTCAGGTAGAAGCCCGGCTGCATTTGGGTGACTTGACGCCCGAGGATGTCCAGGTGGAGCTATATCAAGGGGTGGTTAGTGTAGATGGCGAAATTCATAGTGGAATAGCTACCCCTATGACCTATCGAGGCCAAGATCCTCAAGGTAAGCGCTTATACACAGTTGAAGTGACTTATACAACCAGTGGTCTGCAGGGCCTATCCCTACGGATTTTGCCCCAGCACGAGTATCTCAACAGCTCCTATGACCTAAAGCTGATTCTTTGGGCTCAGCCTGACAGTGTGAAAATTACGGCGGGTGAAGGTTTTGACCGAACCCAGAGGGCTGCAGGGGCAGTGGCTGCCTCACTCTAGCAAGAAGGTTTAGCTGCGCTGTAAACTGCTCCTAAAAATTCCGGCCCACTTGAGAAATCAGTAGGCCGGAATTTTTTATTTAGCCTTCTGCATGAGGGCCGGAATTTTGTTGAGGGCAGGATCGCTGCTCCAGGTCTCAACGGCTTTAGCCGCCAAAAAGGCCACTAAACTCACCGAAAGCAGCAGCACAGCGGTGGAAAAAAGCTTATTCAGGATGGGAGGAAGATAAATACGCATAGGTAACAAGGCTCCTAAATTAGGCTGGGGGGAGAAACAGCAGCTGAACTGGACTGTAGGGGCTCAATAGAAATAAGGATGTTCCAGCGGTTGGGAAAAGTTATCAGCAAAAACGCCTATTCATCAAAAAGTTCACGCTTTTGAGCTGGGAACAGGAGCATTTTCGAGAGCCCGCCCCTGCTAAAGTGCCCTGCCTAAATTCGCCCGCCTTTAGTATTACGAAATATTAATTCATGGTCTAAGGATGTATAGAGCAATGCTTTTATCTGGAATTTCGAGCGTAGAAGAAGTATCAATGAAAACAGAGAGATCTGCGTGAGTTCGCTGAGCTCTAAAGGCGACACTGCTCCAT
>JACVRP010000439.1 GCA_014534385.1 Cyanobacteria bacterium Co-bin13 | reverse complement strand
TGGTGAGGTCGAACCATCCCCGTAGGAGAGACCCTTTCAGAGGGCTCATAACATTATCGGGCTGACTGGATAGAGACAAAGTAATTCTGAGAACGAGTTAACTATAGTTAACATAACATGCCCCCCTCGGGCATTTGAACCTTCCAGGAGGGGGAGAATGCTGGTCGGGGAGGTCTGTTGCTTCTTTACAGCGCTTCCACAGGGACATTAAGTCTACAAAAAGAATTTAGATTCGGGCTGCTCCTGCGGGCATCAGGGTCTAAAATTCACTAGACCTGTTGGCGGCAGGGTCGTAAACTCGGGCGCAATTTCTGGCTCACCCGTGCCGCTGCAGAGTTACTGCTCCCTCAAGCTTGAATCTGCTATGAATCAACTCATGACTAGCCCCTGGAATCTTTTGCTGCAAGTGGCTGAGGCTCCTGCGCTCAGTGAGCAGATGTCTGTATTTCAGGCGATTGTGCTAGGCATCGTGCAGGGACTGACTGAGTTTTTGCCGATTAGCAGCACAGCTCACCTCAAAGTTGTGCCGGTGGCTCTGGGCTGGGGTGATCCAGGCGTGACCTTTACAGCGGTGATTCAGCTGGGCAGCATTGCAGCGATTCTGTGGTACTTCTGGGATGATTTGACCCAGGTGACGGTGAAGATGATTCAGGCGGCGCGGCGCTCTGACTATGCTTCGCCGGACTTTCGGGTCGGCTTAGGCATTCTCCTGGGAACGGTGCCGATTGTTGTGGGGGGGCTGCTGATCAAAGTGCTGATGCCCGACTTTGACAATTCTCCTTTGCGCCACAGCTCTACGATTGCCCAAATGTCTATCATCATGGCGCTACTGCTGGCGGCAGCTGAGTGGCTAGGCAAGCGCAAGCGCAACTTTAACGATCTAGACCTGCGGGACGGGGTGGGCATGGGCTTTGCCCAGGCGCTGTCGCTGATTCCGGGGGTGTCGCGCTCAGGTTCGACCTTGACAGCAGGCTTGTTTCTGGGGCTAGAGCGCTCTGCTGCGGCTCGGTTTTCCTTTCTGCTGGGCATTCCGGCGATTACTATGGCTGGCCTAGTGGAACTTAAGAATATGTTTGATGCGGGCGTGAGCTCTGTGGGCTGGCTGCCTCTGATAGTTGGTACGGTGGTGTCTGCGATCGCATCCTATATCTCAATCGACTGGCTGCTGCGCTTTCTCAAGCAGCGCTCGACCTGGGTTTTTGTGTGGTACCGACTGGCCTTTGGGGCTGCGATTTTGGCTGCGATCGCAACCGGACGAATGCAGAACATCTAACATAGGCATTGGACCTTTGTTAGCGCCTTTGGGATGAGCACGCAATCTATTCGTCCCGCCCTGATCACCCGCGTTTTGCCCGACTCAATTGCTGAGGAAATTGGCTTTGAGCCGGGGGATCGTCTGGTTTCGATTAACGGGCAGCGGCCCCGCGACCTGATCGACTACCGCTTTCTCAGTGCCGATGAAGAGTTGGCACTGGAGGTGTTGGACGCTCAGGGCAAGACTCACCGCATTGAGATCGAAAAGGACATTGACGATGACCTGGGCCTGGAGTTTGATACGGCTCTGTTTGACGGGCTGATCCAGTGCAACAATCGCTGCCCTTTTTGCTTTATCGATCAGCAGCCTCCGGGCAAGCGCGAGACGCTTTACCTGAAGGACGATGACTATCGGCTGAGCTTTCTTTACGGCAGCTACCTGACGCTGACCAACCTGCTGCCAGCAGAGTGGGATCGCATTGCCCAGCTGCGGCTTTCTCCGCTCTATGTTTCGGTGCATGCTACAGAACCAGCGGTGCGCGAACGGCTGCTGAAAAATTCGCGGGCCGGACAGATTTTGGCTCAGCTAGCCTGGTTTCAGCAGCAGCGGCTGCAGGTCCATGCTCAAGTGGTGGTTTGCCCTGGCATAAACGATGGCGAGCACCTGGAAACAACGCTGCGCGACCTGGCCCAGTTCCACCAGGGAGAGGTGCCTGCGGTGGCCTCGGCGGCGGTGGTGCCGGTGGGGCTGACCCGATTTCGGCCTGCGGAAGATGAGCTGGTGCCGGTGACGCCCGTCAAAGCTCAGGAGGTGATTGCCCAGGTGCAGCGGCTCCAGGCGGAGTTTCAGGCGCAGCTCGGCAGCACTTTTGTCTGGCTGGCAGACGAGTGGTTTTTGATTGCAGGGGTCGATCTGCCCCCCGAGAGCCACTACGAGGACTATCCCCAGATTGGCAACGGGGTCGGCTCGATTCGGCAGTTTCTGCTGCAGTTTGAGGCGGCGGCTGAGGATCTGCCGGAGCAGGTGACACCGCCGCGAACGCTGACCTGGGTAGTGGGCAACGCGGTGGAGCGAGCCTTTCAGCCGATATTGCAGCGGTTGAATGCGGTTGAAGGATTGACTGTGCGACTGGCTGCGATCGCAAGCGGCTACTGGGGTCAGGAAATTTCGGTGACGGGCCTGCTAACGGGACAGGATTTGTTGCGATCGCTCTCCGGGCAACCCCTGGGAGATGCCATACTGCTGCCGTCGGTCATGCTCAAGCGGGGAGACTCAGGCCGCCCTGAAGACATGCTCTTTCTAGATGATCTGAGCCTGGCAGAGGTGAGCCAGCAGCTCAGCTGTCCGATTTACCCCGTGGATGATATAGACGCTCTAATGCTTGCCTGCCAAGATATTCAGCCCCTTGACCCAGCCCGGCAGCTGCAGCCTGCGGCAGGTTATTGGACCCCTACCTGAGGTAAGCAGACGAAGGGATGGAGTCGCTACACTAGCTGAGTCCGTCGTCAAGGCTGCCCAGTTCCCGATATGCTAGGGAAGTTTGAAGTTTCGTCTTTCGCTGGTGACGTTCCTCCTTGCTTGTGCTTGCAGATAAGTATTGGTATTTATGCGAGACACCTTCCACCGTTATTTGATGACCCTGGGGCTGGGAACTGCGATCTCAATGCTGCCCTACGTCAAGCCTGCTGTAGCTGAGCCCGGTTCAGCGCCCGCTGCTGGCTTACCACTCCCACCTCAGGAGTCTACTCAGGCCGAGCTGCCTGGTTCCGAATCAGCCCCTCATGAGCCTCTTAAACAGTCAATTGAGCCAGAAATGCTGCTGCCCCGCATCGATCTGCAGCAGGTTCCCAGGCCTAGGGTTACCCCAGCCCTAGACCCTGCCGAAACCCCCCTCCCTTTAGAGGTAGAAGGCATGAACAGGCCGCTACAGCAACAGGTCGAGACCGAACCGCTGGAAACCGAGGGAGAGCCCCTTAGCCCTGCCGTCACAGAGGAAGCCCCTGCAGCTTCTTTATCAGACTCTGCCACCTTCGACGCACCGGCCAACCCGCTGCTGCTGCCGACCCAGCCCGG
>JACVRP010000270.1 GCA_014534385.1 Cyanobacteria bacterium Co-bin13 | reverse complement strand
TCGCGGGGTCTGGTGGCCTTTGTGGCTGATGGTGCGATTTTGCCCCGGCGCAGTGGTGTCGATGAGCGGCCCCTGGCAGATCAGGCAGTCCCTTTTCAGTCTCCAGCGGCGCTGCGAGTCACCTTTGACTGTCCTCAGGCTGGCCCTATCAGCGGCATGGGCATTCCCCAGGGGGTGACTTTGATTGTGGGCGGCGGCTATCACGGTAAGTCCACCCTGCTGCGGGCTCTGGAAACCGGGGTCTACACCCACGTGCCAGGAGATGGGCGAGAGCAGGTGGTGACCCAGCCCCTGGCGATGAAGGTGCGGGCCGAAGATGGCCGGAGCGTTGCGGGCGTCAACATTTCTCCCTTTATTAGCAACCTGCCCCAGGGCCGATCTACGACTGCCTTTTCCACTCCCAACGCCAGCGGCAGCACCTCCCAAGCCGCCAACATCATTGAAGCGGTGGAAGCAGGCGCGCAGGTGCTGCTGGTGGACGAAGACACCTCGGCCACTAACTTTATGATTCGCGATCGCAGAATGCAGGCCCTGATTGCCAAAGACCGCGAACCGATTACACCCTTTCTCGACAAGGTGCGGCAGCTCTACACCGACCACGGGGTGTCTACCGTGCTGGTCATGGGCGGCAGCGGCGACTACTTTGAGGTGGCCGACACTGTGATTGCCATGGACAATTACCAGCCCCAGGAGGTAACTCAGCAGGCCAAGGCGCTAGCCGCCCAGTACCCTAGCGATCGCAAGCCTGAAGGCGGCAGCGGGTTTGGGCAGATTACCCCCCGCGAACTCCTGCCTAGCAGCATTGACCCCAGCCAGGGACGGCGAGAGGTGCGCCTGAAGGTGCGGGATGTGGATGAGGTGCGCTTTGGCGAAGAGGAAATTGACCTGTCAGCGGTGGAGCAGCTGGTAGAGCCGGGGCAGGTGCGTGCGATCGCAGCCGCGATGGTCTATGCCCGCAGCCATTATTTAGGTAGCGGGCAGCCTTTACCAAACGTCTTAAAATCCGTTATGGCTGACCTGGCGCAGTTTGGCCTAGACTGCCTGGAAGACTGGCCAACAGGCGATCTAGTCTGGTTTCGGCCCCTGGAGTTAGCGGCTGCTATCAACCGCCTCCGCAGCTTAGAGGTGCGGTCCTGAGGATTCCGCCACGTCAGATAGGTAGGGTACGTGACGCGCTGCAATGACGCATCCTATTTCGCAGCCAGCTTCTCCCCTCAGAAAACCGGTGCACAAAGCGCTATTCGACCGGCACAGTTTTCACCTGTTTGCGTTTGGCTTTGTTGACCGGATCGCTCCAGCGCTCCAAGTAGGAGAAAAACTGAGAGGAGAGCGTATTGAGCACCAGGTACACCAGCGCTACCGAGATATAGATCTCAAAGGCTCGATAGCTGGTCGCAACGATCAGCTGGCCCCGGCGAAACAGTTCCTCAAAGCCGATGACGGCTACCAGGCTAGTGTCTTTGAGTAGCGTAATAAACTCATTGCCCAGGGGCGGAATCATGCGGCGAAAGGCCTGGGGAAAAATAATGTACTGCATTGTTTGAGAGGAGCCCAGACCCAGAGACTCAGCCGCTTCTCGCTGGCCTGTCTCAATCGACTGGATGCCCGCTCGAACAATTTCAGCCAGGTAGGCCGCCGAGTTGAGGCTAAGCGCCAGTACAGCCGCCGCCCAGCGGTCAAAGGTAAAGGTAAATCCCAACCCCCGCACCAGTGCCGGAATGCCGAAATAGATCATAAAGATCTGAACCAGCAGCGGAGTACCCCGGAAAAAATCGATGTAGGCCCGAGAGAACCACCTGAGCGGCACGAAGGTGGAGAGCCGGGCAATGCCCAATAAGGTACCGCCAATTAGGCCCAGCACTACGGCTGAGGCCGTTAGCTGCAGGGTAACAATGGCTCCCCTCAACAGACTGGGCAGGGACTCCAAAATAAACGGCAGGGTATTCTCCACAGATGTTCTCTCCAGTGCGGGCAGGGGTTGGGACAATGGGGGTAAAAATGTTCCGCTATCTTAGCAGGCCGCTTCTGGGTACAGCCTGCTCTGGTGCTGAAGAAAGGCCGGGCAGCCTCTCTTCAGCACCAGCAGCCTTAGAAAGCAGATTCGGGCAGTTCGGGCGGCTCAGCGTCAAACCATTTTTGATAGATCTCGGCGTAGGTGCCGTTGGCGATCAGCTCCGCTAGGGCGCTGTTGATCACCTCTACGTTGGGGGAGTTTTGGGGCAGGGCGATACCGTAGTACTCCTCTGTCAGCAGTTCACCCACCACTTCAAGGCCCTGGATGTTGCCGGATGCGATCGCATCTAGCGTCACTGGAGCATCGTTAATTACCGCATCGACATTGCCGTTGGCCAACTCCTGCAGGGCCAGCGGGGCCGAGTCAAAGGTTGTAATCTGAGCCCCCGAAATCTCTGCTGCCTTACTGGCTCCGGTCGTGCCGATTTGGACAGCAATTCGCTTTCCTTCCAGGTCATCGAGACCCGCCACGTCAGCTGTTCCTTCCTGTACGGCAATGGCCAGGCCCGCAACGAAATAAGGCCGGCTAAATGAAATTGTTTGGGCCCGCTCCTCGGTGATGGTCATCGCGCTGATAGCCGCATCCACTGAGCCCGCCTGGAGGGCCGGAATCAGACCGTCAAAAGGCAGGCTCTCAAACTCCACCTCCAGGTTGGCCTGTTCGCCAATGGCCTGCATCAGGTCAATGTCAAAGCCCTCTAGCTCACCGCCTGCCCCCTGGGACTCAAAGGGCGGAAAAGCAGGTTCGGTACCGACCCGCAAAACACCCCCGGCTGGAGCGGCATCACCAGCGGTACCAGTCGGTGTTTCCGCCTGCTCGTCCCCACCACAGGCTGCAACCATCAGAGCTGCTCCCAAACCCAGAGCAACTTGCCGTAAAAACTTTGAACGGGTTATCATCCAACTCATTTTGAAAGGTCCTATTCCACATCGCTCAAAAACAGGGAATTTCCTGTAGAGGCATGGTAGCCGTAAACTTGCCGACCCACAGTACTCTCCTCAAAGCAGTATTAAAACTACCCCAATCCCAGTAGGCTGATGGTATGCTTTGAGCCAATTCTGACTAAAGACAGACCTTACACACAAAGGACGGGCGCGAGGAATGCAGGACGGTATGCCAGCAATTCTTTTCCGAAATCTCCATAAACGCTACGGTGCCCTGGAGGTCCTTAAAGGGATTAGTGGGCAGATTCAGCGGGGAGAGGTGGTTGCGATCATTGGCTCTTCGGGTTGCGGCAAGAGTACCTTGCTGCGATGCTTCAACCGGCTAGAGGCGATCAACGACGGCCAGCTAGTAGTCAACAGCCTGGATTTGTCAAACCCTGTCTTAAGCCGCAAAACGCTGCTGAACCTGCGGGCAAATGTGGGCATGGTCTTTCAGCAGTTCAACCTGTTTCCTCACATGAGCGTGCTGGAAAATCTCACGCTAGCCCCCTGCAAGGTGTTAGGAAAAGCTGACAAGGAGGCGGCCCGTACTGCCCGCACCTACCTCGACAAAGTTGGGCTTTTAGAAAAAGCTCACGCCTATCCTGACCAGCTTTCCGGTGGACAAAAGCAGCGAGTTGCGATCGCACGTGCCCTCTGCATGGAACCCGACATCATGCTGTTTGATGAGCCTACAAGCGCCCTTGACCCCGAACTCGTCGGTGAGGTGCTGCTAGTAATGAAACAGCTGGCCGAGGAGGGCATGACAATGGTAGTCGTCACCCATGAAATGCAGTTTGCCAAAGAGGTTGCTAACCGCGTTATTTTCCTCAATCAGGGTCAGGTAGAAGAAGAGGGAGACGCCCGTGAGGTGTTGAACTACCCGAAAAGTGAGCGGTTAAAGACGTTTCTGAGCCGGATGAACTTTGCCAACGCATGAAAAATTTAACTAACTGCTTGAGCCGGCATTAGACAGGCTAAAGCCGAGGCCTAAAAGTTAGTTTGTATCGCCCCAAATTACAGTTTTAACGATAAATGTGATTAAAAAGTGACAGTTCCTAAAAACAGCTCTAAAGAAATAACAGGACGTTTTTTCTGTATATTCTGATGGGGTTTGCAGTCCTCCCTTTGAGTGATGGAACCGATTGCGCTATCTAGCTATTATCCAATCGTGTTGCACGAACTCTCAGGAGTTAATTATGAACATTTTGGCTTGGGTTATTTTAGGATTTCTGGCAGGTGCGATCGCAAAGATGATCTACCCCGGTAGCCAAGGGGGCGGCTTCCTCAGCGATATCATTCTGGGTATTATTGGTGCTGTAATTGGCGGCAGCGTCATGTCGCTGCTGCAGACTGGAACGCTGCAGCTAACGGCAGCTTCTCTGAGCATTCCTGGCATTATCGTAGCCATCATTGGGGCGATGATTGCTATCTTCATTTGGGAATCGTTTATGCGGCGCTCTGCTTAATTGAGCGACCCTTTGAGTTAGCAACAACTCCCTTTCGATTCTCCTTCCTACTGCGTCAAGAACTGACCTGCAAGCGTTGCTGCTGCCCAGCCAATTGAGCAGGGCTGGGCCAGCAGCAAACCCGATGAATATGCCGTTTAAAGGGCACTTGAGCACCTGTTAGGGCTCAAGTGCCTTTTGCTGTTCATCTGGTCAACCCTGCGACCAAATTGGTTAAGCTGGTTTGTCCTTAACATCTCTTCTTGAAAAAGCTAGCGCCGGTTAAAAAGCTGAAGGCTAGCTAAACTGCCCAACCCATCGTCGGGCACGCTTTCTGACGTCATCTCTGCCCACTTTGTTGCAGTCACTATATGAAGACTCTGCAAGGCTTCCTGGTTGTCCTCGCGCCTTTTGGTAAAGGGTTAAAGTTGACAGGGAAAATTTATTGTCCTGCCCTGTAGGGAACATTAGTTTAAATACTGTCCTATGTGGAGACTGTGAGGACCATGACACCTGCGGAGTCATTAGCGAGTGCCGAAACAACTGTAGAGTCTGCTTTATTGCCCTTGACTGACAGGCAGGAAGAGGTGGTTTTATCTCTCCCCTCAGCACTGACCTTAGTGGAAGCAGTTGAGTTTGAGAAAATGGTACAGGGTTTCTATCGGGCCACTCCTACCCTGAAGAACCTAGTACTAGACTTTAGCCAAACAACCTTTATTGACAGCAGCGGCTTGGGAGCCCTAGTTATCTGTTATCGCCATAGTAAAGCTCATAGCAGTCAGCTTATTCTCAGAGGCGTTCAGACCCAGGTGCGCATGGCTCTGGAAATGACCGACCTGGACCAGCTATTCACCTTTGAAGCCGCTACCGTAGCGCCAGAGCCTGTGGTGCAGGCTGCGGCCCCAGCCTCTCCGCCGTCAACCCATCCCTCTGTCCACTCCCTGGGCAAGCGGCTGATTGATATTTGTGGCGCTTTGGTCGGCCTGGTGATCACCTCGGTGCTGTTTGTGCCCATTGCGATCGCAATCAAGCTAGAGGATGGCGGCCCCATT
>JACVRP010000389.1 GCA_014534385.1 Cyanobacteria bacterium Co-bin13 | reverse complement strand
GCTGCTGGAGATTAAGCCGCACTTAGCCGCGTTTCGATCCTTTGGCTTTGAGGAGCAGCTGTTGGGCGGCGATCTGTCTGTGGTCATGAGCTACTCGGTAGATGCGATCGCAGCCACCCTAGAAGACGAGCGCATGGAGTATATTGTCCCGGCTAGCGGCTCATCGGTTTGGACTGACGCCATGGTCATTCCCACCGATGCCCCCAATGTCGATGCCGCCTACGCCTGGATTAACTTCATCCTGCAGCCAGAAATTTCTAAGGATGCGGTGGAGCGCCTCTCCTTTGCAACGCCCAACGGGGCTGCCTTTGATCTGCTGCCCGCTGAGCTAAAGAGCAATCAGGATCTGTTTCCAACGGAGGAAACCCTGGCCAAGTGCGAGGGAATTGCGCCCCTGGGCGATGCGGCTGATTTGTACGACCGCTACTGGACTGAAGTAACGAGTTCCTAGGCAGCCGTTTAGCGGCTGTTGCTGCGGCCTGGCCTTGAATCGGAGGATGAGCAGCTGGGCCTCTGCTGTTCAACTCTGGGTAAACTGGTTGAGGCATGCCCTTTCTACCCATTCTATTTAGCCCGGAGTAATGGCCAACCCGACTTCAACTCGATCCGATTGGCTTCAGAGCAATCTGGGCCGCATCAACTGGCGGCAGCGGCTGCTCAGCCTGGTGGGGCCACTGGCTTTTCTAAGCCCGGCTGGCCTCTGGCTGCTGCTGTTTTTGGCCATTCCTACCCTGCTGATTTTAGACATCAGCCTGGTACCGGGGCTGCGGCCGGGCCAGGCGACAGGGGCCTACGGTTTGGGCAACTACCTCCAGATTTTTGAGTCAGTCTATCTAACGGTGATGGGCCGCTCTCTCTTCTTTGCTGTAGGGGCAACCGTCATTTGTTTGGCCCTGGGCTTTCCGGTGGCGTACTGGATAGCCCTGATGTCCCCCAAGCGCTGGCGCAATCTGCTGCTGGTGGCGTTTGTTTTGCCGCTGTGGACCTCTTCTCTGCTGCGGGCCTACGCCTGGATTACGATTTTGCGGCCTACGGGGCTGCTCAATCTGATTTTGGGAGCACTGGGGCTGCCGACGCAGCAGTGGCTAAATACTTCGGTCTCGGTTTTTATTGGGCTGAGCTACAGCTTTTTGCCCTACATGGTGCTCATCCTCTATGCTTCGCTGGAGAAACTGGATGTGAGGCTGCTAGAAGCGGCGTCTGATCTGGGCGCAACGCCGCAGCAGGCGTTTTGGCGGGTAACTATACCCCAGACCCTGCCCGGTATTGCCGCTGGCTCTCTGCTGGTGTTTATCACTAGCCTGGGTGATTTTGTAGTGCCCACCCTACTGGGCGGTGCCTCTTCAATGAACGTGGCCCGGCTGATCTACAACCAGTTTCTGGGGCCAACCCGCAACTGGGGATTTGGTTCGGCTTTGAGTATGGTGCTGATTTTAGCGGTCAGCCTAGCGATCGCACTGCTGCTGCGCTACGGTGATCGCGCTTCGGTCTCGGAGCCTCACCAGTAGTCGATATTCTTCCTTGTTTAAGCCCACAGCGGGTGTCTTCTTTGTTTTCTTTAAGGAGCCACTTCAATCCTAAAAGTGGCTTGGGTAGATGGTTTCTTAGAGTGAGTGATCATGGCAGGTTTCTCAGTGCGCCCACGACTGCAGGTCTCATGGCAGAGCCTATTTACGGCTTTGATGTTTGTCTTTATGTACCTGCCCATTGGGGTACTTGCGCTCTACAGCTTCAATGAGTCGCGTTATAGTGCGGGCTGGGAGGGCTTTAGCCTGCGCTGGTATCAAACTCTGTTTAGCGATGCCCGCATCTTTGCAGCGCTGCAGGACAGCCTGTTTGTGGCCTTTTGTGCTGTGGGCATCTCAGCGGTGCTGGGTACTTTAATGGCGATTGGGCTGGCGAAGTACCGCTTTCCGGGCAAGCCGCTCTACCGAGGTATCTCTTACCTGCCGCTGATTGTGCCGGATATTGCGATCGCAGTGGCGACCCTGGTCTTTCTAGCCTCTGTTGCGGTGCCCCTCAGCATCTGGACGATTATTGCGGCTCATATGGTCTTTTGTCTGGCCTACATTGCGGTGGTCGTGTCCAGTCGCCTGCTGGGCCTCGACCCCAATTTAGAGGAAGCTGCCCTAGACCTGGGAGCAACGCCCTTTCAAGCTCTGGTCAAAGTGCTGATTCCCCAGCTGGCTCCGGGCATTATTTCAGGCTGCCTGCTAGCCTTTGTCCTGAGCATGGACGATCTCCTAATCTCTAGCTTTACCGCAGGGGGAGGAGCCAATCCGCTGCCCCTAGAAATCTTTAGTCGCGTTCGCACTGGGGTTAAGCCCGACATCAATGCGCTGAGCGTCGTGCTGATTTTGGGCTCGGGCCTGATTGCCGCCGCCTCCGAGTACATTCGTTACCGGAGCGAACGCAAGACTCAAACTAAATAGTTCAGTAATCGTAGCTATAAAACGGGCAGGAAGCATGCTTCCTGCCCGTTTTATATGCTCTGCTAAACGCTGATCCGATAGCGTCGTCAGGCAGCAACTAGCCCTTAATCAGCCTGATCGGGGCTTTTGACTTTAGGTACAAAGTCAGGCCGATTCTTATCTTCCCAGCCGGGGGGGCGTCTAGAGTTGTACCAGGCAATTGAGCCGATGCCAACTGCTGCGATGAAGCCAACCGCATAAACCAAAACGAATGACACAGGTAGGCCGCTCTCTGCCGCAGCACCTAACAGTAGCACCATGTAATCTGTTACTCCGAGCTAAACCTTAGACGATTATAGAAGAGTTTAAGGGCTGTGCTCGAAATAAGAGGCTTTTTACCTGCTCACTCCGCTCCCCCAGATTCGACCGGAGCCGGTAGCGGCGGTGGGGCCGGAGCCGGAGCGGGAGCCGGCAAGGGGGCAGGGGGAGGAGCCTCAATGGGCGGCGGCGGTGGGGCTGCCGGTGCAGCTGGCACTGCCGGGGGAGAGCTGGCGGCGGGGAGTTCGGGTGGAGCGGCAGCCCCTCCACCCGAGGCGGGAGGACTGCTGCCGCCAGATGACCGAGCAGGCGACTGATCACGCTCCCGCTCACGGGCGGGCGCGGGTGCTTCCTCAGGTTCTGGCTCTGATCGCGACGAACGGCTTGCTGGAGCAGGCTCCTCTTCTCTTGAATACTCTGAAGATCTCTGGCGCTCGGAGCTAGACTCACCAGCGCCAGAGGCAACAACTTTACCCGGCTTCACAGGCTTGGCCTCGATAGTGCCCTCCCGATTGTTGAGAGAGGGGCGCTCAGGAAAGCCCTCTTCGGGAATGTCATCTAGCAGCTCTTGCATGAACACGCGCCAGACGTAGGCAGCTGAACTGCTGGCTCCCCGGGTAGGGGTGCTGTCATCATTTCCTAACCATACGCCTGTCACCAGCTGGGGAATGTAGCCGACAAACCAGAGGTCGCGGTTTCTTTCGGAGGTTCCGGTTTTACCTGCTACGGGTCGGTTGAGCGCTGCATTGCCGCCCGTACCGCCCTGGACGACCCCCTCTAGCATCCAGGTCATGATGGCAGCCGTGTCGGCATCGACTGCCTGTACCGGCTCATTTTTCACCTGGTACAGCACTTCTCCCTGGCTGTTTAGCACCCGCCGGATGCCGTGAACCGGGACGTGCTTGCCCTGGTTAGCCAGGGTGCCGTAGGCGCTGGTTAACTCCAGCAGGTTGACCTCAGAGGACCCTAGAGCCAGGGAGTAGGCGTCGATCAGGCTGGACTGGATGCCCATTTTCTGGGCCATTTCAATGACGGGCTCAAACCCGACATCGACCAGCACTTTGACTGCAACGACGTTAATAGAGGACTGCAGCGCTTTGAGCAAATCGACACTGCCGCTAAATCTATCGCCGTAGTTTTTTGGTTCGTAGCCGTCTACAACGTACTTGGCATCTACGTAACCCT
>JACVRP010000562.1 GCA_014534385.1 Cyanobacteria bacterium Co-bin13 | reverse complement strand
ACCTATTTCAGCGGGGGCCGCATTCGCAGCATTGATAGGATCAACTTCACCTACTACGGCAACGGTCGCCTCAGAACCCTAGGCGGCTTGCGGTTCAACTATTTCAATAGTGGTCGGCTGCAAGACGTTAGTAATGTGGCTCTTGAATACGACAGCGATGGCATGCTCCGGCGCATCAGTGCCAGCCAAACTAACAGCGGCATCCGCGTTATCGTGGTGGATTAAGTCCATTAATTTTAACCGAGATACACCAGTAGAATGGGCAAAGCAAAGCGTGCCCATCGTTCGACAATCTGAACGTTAAGCTAACAACGTCGCTTAACGTTCTATGCACTTTTAACCCTAGAAATGGGTCAATTCTCTTCGAGTTCAAAGTCTGCTTTGGTGGCACCACAGGTAGGGCATACCCAGTCTTCTGGGATCTCCTCAAAGGCAGTGCCAGGCGCAATGCCGCTATCAGGGTCGCCTTCTGCCGGGTTGTACACGTAACTGCAGATGGTGCATACGTAGCGCTGCATGAATTTACGCCCTATTGAGTTCACGCAGCTTATCTTAGAAGTCGAGCGCTATGGCTGACATCGGCCGTAGGGTAAGGTCAATTCCTAAAAAGTTGAAGCAATGTATTAATTTTTACTTGTCTTTGAGGATCAGATGATCTACTATCAATCCTCATAGCTGTGTCTCGCAGCTTGTCTTCCCCGAAAACCTGGTCTGACGCTACCGGAAGGTGATTGGACCCACCCGCCGATAGCTGACCCGACAGCAGTTACCGCCTGCTGCAGGGCTGCCTCAATTGTAGGCCGCCCTACCGCTCGCTCATGTCTGGCCCGACCCGCTTTTCGGGGATTCCTAACCCACCAGTAAAGGAATCCCCTTGAAATGCTGCAAATTCAATACTTTCTGTCGTCTCCTCACCAGGAGACGGCACTGCCGCCTGCGCCTATCAATCCACCTGTGCAGCCGGGACGCAGACGCGTGCGCCTGTATCTCGTCGGCTCCGAAGATGATACGCAGCGTGTAATTAGCACCCTGCACGTCCTGGGCTTTGCCGAACATTTTGAATGGACTCAGACTGTTCACATTCCTGAAAACGGGTTTGTCGTCTATCCCAATCCGGGCGATGTGCTGCGCTTTTTGAGGCGCGATATGACAGGTCAGCGCTGGCGCGATTGACAGGTCAGCGCTGGCGCGATTGACAGGTCAGCGCTGGCGCGATCGCAAAATCTAGCGCTTAATACCAGTTCTTCAAGCTGCGCCAAATTCTGCACGGACGCATACCCATGCACCCTTACCAGCGGTTATCTGCAGCTCGACTTTGAGGAGTTGGTATTAGGACACATACGGCTGGCTCACCCAGTTGGGTGAGCCAGTTGAGCCTCTGCTTACCCCTACCTGTAGGAAGCTCAACCCCTACAAACTCGCGATGCTAGAGAACGTAACTGACGTTCCCACCGGAGGTAGCCCCCCATGACCGCTCTAAACTCCCCAACCCACTTGGCCCTAGAAGACGCCTTTAACATGACTACCGAGGTTTTTCTGGTCACCTTCATTCGCTGGGCCTTGCAGGTAACTGCCTCAGGAGACTGCACCGGGGAAACTGCCCTCATCCTGCTCAATCAAGCCTGGATTGCCCAGCGGCTACTCTGGCGGCTGCGGGAAGCCAACCTCAGATTTGATGGCGTGGGCGAAGCTACACCAGCCCCCGCCGCACTGCCACTACTGCTGCCTGCACGCGATCGCTCACCACTAGCTTGTTCATAATGCCTTTGACGTAGGTCTTGACGGTATTGGGGCTGAGGTAAAGCTTTTGGCCTATTTCGGTATTGCTAAAGCCTTCTACAATCAGCTCCAAGACTTCCATCTCTCGATCTGACAGCAGCCCATCTCCACCCCCAGCAGCCCTAGGCCGAGTAGGAGCCAGATTTTGCATCACCTTTTGAGCAATTTGAGGATCGAGGTAGGCAGCTCCAGCTGCCGCCACGCGAATGGCGTTGGCCAGGGCATCAACATCGGTGCCTTTGATACAGTAGGCATCGGCCCCGCTGGAAAAGGCGGCAATGATCTCGGTTTCGTCAGTATGGGAGGTGAGCATAACGACTCGTACCACGGGAGCAGTCGCTTTAATGGCCTGGGTTGCCGCAATGCCGTCCATTACGGGCATCCCCACGTCCATCAGCACCACATCGGGCTGCAGGGCAATGGCCTGCTCCAGACCCTGCTGGCCGTCTACCGCTTCTCCCAGCAGCAGCAGATCTGGCTGACTTGCGATCGCAGCCGTCAGCCCCAGCCGCATCATCGGGTCATCGTCTACAATCAGCTGGCTGAGGGGTGCAGGAGATCGGGTCGTCATGCTGGCTAAGCGTTGGAACGTTGGAACAAAGCTCATT
>JACVRP010000349.1 GCA_014534385.1 Cyanobacteria bacterium Co-bin13 | reverse complement strand
CCCTCGGGCAGGGGCAGCAGCGATCGATCCAAGGTGCGCGTATCGAGGCACAGCAGGTGATCGGCGTCGGCCAGGCTAGAGGACATCTGGTCCATATTGCCGCACTTCACGCCCGCATACTGTCGTTCGGCCTGCTGGCCGAGCAGGGCAATATTCACGTCATCGAGATCGAGGTTGAGGAGCGATCGCAGTACTCGCAGCACCGCCACCTCCAGCGCCGCACTGCTCGACAGGCCCGACCCCATTGGGACTGCTGAGGTGACATATATATTGAGGGGCGGCACGGTAATGCCCTCCTGCTCCAGCACGCGGATGCAGCCGACGATGTAGCTGGCAAAGTCTTCTGGGGTATCTTCGGCAGGGTGTAGGCTGATGTGCTTGTCTAGCTCCTGAGAATAGAGGTGGTGCTGCTCGTCGGGGCTGAGTCCTAGATAAACCGTAGTTTGCTGGGGAATGGCCGTCGGCAGCACAAAGCCATCGTTGTAGTCGGTGTGTTCACCCAGCAGGTTGACCCGTCCTGGGGCGCGGGTCTGGACCTGGGGTTCTGCCTTGAAAATATCTTGAAACGTCGTCATGACAGGATCTTCAGCATTATTGAGGAGTGGTTTGGCGTGGGTTTCACGCTGGAGCAGCGCAGCTTACCGACTGTGCCGAGAGACTGCTAAGCCCGCACTAACGGCACTGGCCGCTTGCGGCCCTGCACCTCGACAAACGGCCAGTTAGGATCAAAAGTCAAATTTTCCAAACTGCCGTCATCGTGCAGCAAGAACGTATCTTCAATCTTGGCCCCCCGCAAACTGGGGTTCCAGGCCATTGCTATCGGAGCAACGAGGGGATCTTCGGTGGTGGGGTTGGCGACCACTTCGCGGGAGAGATAGCCGGTGGTGCCGCCCTGGTGATGCTCTGCGATCGCATTGGCAAAGCCTTGCTGCTCGTAAGCTCCCTTCAGCGTGTAGTAGACCTGGTTTAGCGGGGTTCCAGACTGACAGGCATTTAGAGCCACAGCTTCAATGTCGCGCACCTGCTGGTGCAGCTGCTCCTGATCCGAAGACAGCGGGCTAAAGGAAACAAAGCGGGTCAGGTTGGCATACAGGCCAAAGCCACGAGCACAAAAAACCAGCATCGCCATTTGCCCCAGGGGTTCTGGCTTGGCCGTGGCGTGGCGGTACATCGGCAGCCGTCGTTCTCCGGCCACTAGAGTCAGCGTTGGGTGCAGTCCCCGCGCCCACAGGGCAGCAGCTCCCGCTCCCGCTAGCTGGTATTCAGTCCACTCAGGTTTAGCCTTGGCTAGCGTTTGGGTCATCGCTTCGCTGGCTAGCCGCCCCACCTGGCGGTAGCGCTCGATTTCAGAAAACAGCAGGGTGCGCTTGGCCTGCACTAGCTCAGCGGGCAGAGCCGCTTCTCCCTGAATCGGCTGATCGCTTAATACAGTGCCGCGAGCCGCTGACGCTACAAACGCCTCGCGCTGGTCTGCCGCCGCCCAGGGGTCAATGGCCCAGTCATAGCCGGTGGGCACCTCTTCATCCTGGAGCCTTTGGGCCTCGATCTCATCGGTCAAGATCCAGGCTCCGTCCTGCGTTACCAGCACTTCAGCCACGCCCGATTCTGCCGCCAGCAGCACCGTATTGGAGCCGCCAGCCGTGGCCCAGGCAAACCAGTCTGTCCCGCGCAGGCGCACACCCG
Organism: Cyanobacteria bacterium Co-bin13; assembly: GCA_014534385.1. Taxonomy (GTDB): domain Bacteria; phylum Cyanobacteriota; class Cyanobacteriia; order Phormidesmidales; family Phormidesmidaceae; genus JACVSF01. Next base: position 2,710 of record JACVRP010000349.1, on the reverse strand, counting down.
CCGCTCCCGTATCGGCCAGCACGCTGCGGATCAGCTTCAGCTTGTGGGCAATTTCTGCGGCACTCATAGACGAACGGGCTCTTCTAACGTAACGGCAACGGCCTGCAATTCCTGGGCTTTTTCTTCGGGCAGGGCATCATTGGCAAACATGCCTGCCGCTAGCTCCGTGCCCGCCAAATACTTGAGCTTGTCGGGGGTGCGGTAGGGCGGGTAAAACTCGGCGTGCAGATGAAACTCGGGGTGGGGCTGGCCGTCGAGGGGAGCCTGGTACCAGGCCATCAGGTAGGGAAAAGGCCGATTCCACAGCCCGTCATACTTGAGCGTGACGGTTTTTAAGGCTCTAGCCAGGCTGCGGCGCTGGCCATCGGTCAGATCTGCCAGCGTAGCCACCGGTTCAATCGGCGCGATCCAAACCTCATAGGGGTAGCGGGCGCAGACGGGGACAAATGCGATCGCACCCTCATCCCGATACAAAACTCGCTGGTCGTCGGCAATCTCCTGCTCAATCAAGTTCTGCAGCAGGCTGCGCCGATGCTCACCATAGTAGGTCTGCTGCTGCTGGAGCATACGAGCAGGCACAGGTGGCACAAAGGGATAGGCGTAGATCTGCCCGTGGGGATGGTGCAGCGTCACTCCCACCTCTACGCCCTTATTCTCAAAGGGCAGCACATATTCAATCTGCGGAATTTCGCCCAAAACGCGGGTGCGATCGCCCCACACCTGAATCAGCAGATCCAGGTGATCCAGCGGCAGAGCGCTCAGCGAAGTCTGCGGATCCTGGGTAAAGACCACCACTTCACAGGCCCCGTTAGCAGGCAGCGTGTCCACAATTAGCTCCGGTGGATTAGCGGCCTGGGCCTGCAGCGAGGGAAAGCGGTTGTCAAACACCGCCACATCGTAACGGCCCTGGGGCAGCTCCGTCGGCACCGCCGGATTGGTTGTGGGAGCCAGCGGGTTGTACTCGGGTGGCGGCATAAAGGTGCGGCCCTGGCGATGGCTGGCATAGGCCACCCACTCCCCCCGCAGCGGATGCCAGCGCAGGTGCGGATTAGCCTGCACCGGTTCACTGCTAGGACTGGGAGCCTCAATGCCAGACTCAATGGGAAAACGGCTGTAGAGCGTTAGTGCCCGTCCGTCCGGCTTACGGAGTTTCTGGGAATACATCTTTCCTTGACCTGCCTATCTAGAGCCATGCCCCAGCAACAATGGAGGCAGTCTACAGCCCCAGTCAGCGCTTCAACCCCTATCAAAGGAGACATCCCAGGTTGAACCTGCACTCAGCCTCAAAAGTCTGACTTAGCAAAAATCTGGTCGTACTTCTGGCTTAAAAACGCCTCAACTGCAATCGGCTGAGCCTCTGCCTGCGGTTGGCCCAGCAGCGCCCCTGGCTGCACCACACAGTCGGGGTTCGTCTCACAGAAGAACGCAATCGAGTAGCGAGTTTTAGCCAGCTGCTGGCTGTTGGCAACGCGCACCCGATGGGGAGCCGAGTGCAGCGTGTTGCCGCTCCAGCGCTGGGTGACTTCTCCCGCAATCACCCCAATACAGCCGGGGGGAACCTCAACGGCAACCCACTCCCGGTCGGGGGTCAGAATTTCCAGCCCTCCGGTCGAGTCTTGCCACAGCAGAGTAATGCCGGAATAGTCTTGGTGGGCTCCCAGCCGAATCGAACCTACAGTAAAGTGGGGCGCAGGCGGATAGTGCAGCAGCCGTAAGGTGCTGTTTTTACCATGCTGGTTTACCAGACTACCGGCAGGCTGGCCGTACACAGTTTCCAGTGCAGCCAAGATGTGGTTGGCCTGCTCCTGAAACGCCTCGAATATTTGGTAGAGAGACGCTGCCACCTGGCCCAACGGCTCCTCCTTAGCAAGCTGACCCACCAGCGGAGGGTCAGCCGAGAGGCCAGCCTCAGCCAGCCGCCGCGCCTGCCAACGCCTAATCCAGCGGGCGTAGGTACCGTTCTCAAGATTGAGATCGAGCACCTCTTTGTGGTCCTGCTGATCGTCGGCTAGCTGTTCCTGACCCAGCGCAATAAATACGCCCTGCCAAGGAGAAGTTAGCTGCTGGGCTAGGCTGCGCTTTTGCAGCTCGCTGAGATTAAAGAAAGACTGTAGGGTTTGGAGCAGGTTGCGATCGCTCCCGAGGGCTAGGCTTTGACCATCGCTAATCCGCTGGCTCACCGGCACGTAAGCCGCGCCCACCCGCGAGAGGGCAGCAGAAAGCTGCTGTGCAAACTCTGCCCGCTGAACTGCCGGATCGGGCAACTGGGGAATGCAGACTGCTGTCTTCATAGGAAACGTAGGGATGTGGGGTGTCTCGTAGCTCGGTCAGTTTGATCTAGCCGCCTAACCTTTCGAATTTCTCAGCAACAGCTGGCAGCCACAGGAAAATGGATTGGGGCTTTCAATGCGAGCATCCTGCAGCACCTCAATCGGCAGACTGCTGTGGTAAATCAGCTCGTCATAGTCCATCAGCGAGTTCCACTTGATCTTGCCGGTGGGAAAGCCAGTTTGCGAGGCCGTATCAAAAATCAACTCCTGCCACTTCTGGACTTCAGGGTCGCGCGATTTGCAGTAGTCTAAAACCGCGATCAGGGCCCCCGACTTGGTCACCCGCAGAATCTCTTGCAAGGCTCGAACCGGATTGTCAACAACACACAAGGTAAACCCCGAAGCCGCTGCATCAAAGCTATCATCGGGCAGATTCAGGT
>JACVRP010000452.1 GCA_014534385.1 Cyanobacteria bacterium Co-bin13 | reverse complement strand
CTCTGCTTTGCCCATCCTACTAGACTGCTAGTTCCCTCAATCCCAGAGTCCTGTAGGGTGGGCAAAGCCCTCGAAATACCCTCCGCAATTAGAAAAAATTCCCGCGTGCCCACCGTGTTGTGATAGTGGTGAGCATGGAGGGGTTTGCTTAATCGTCAATTTCCCTGCTGGGACAATGCCCATTCTACCGGGGAGACTCTAGGGTGACATCTTCATATAAATCGGCAAGCGTAGTTGACAAGCCAACACTCTTAAGGTGAAACGTGCCTGTCTCCAGCGTGTAATACTGCAACACCCAAAGGCCCGCCTCGTTGCGGCGGAAGCACTCGACCCGCTGCTGACGAGTATTGATCAAAACATATTCCTGCACGCTCTCTAGCGCCTGATAGTCAGCAAACTTGTCGCCTCGGTCAAAAGCTTCTGTTGAGTCAGACAGCACCTCCACAACCAGCTTAAGGAAACGCTTGTAATTTGAGGTTTCCTGGTCGCGAGGGTCGCAGGTGACCATGACATCAGGGTAGTAAAAGCGGTTGCGGGCTTCGATCCGGGCTTTCATATCGGAGATGTAGGTCCGACAGCCAGTACCTCGAACATGACTACGCAAGAGGGCAAAGAGGTTGCCCGCAAGGGTGACATGGGCATCGGTGGCCCCTACCATCGCGTAGATGTGGCCGCCGATGTACTCATGCTTGGTGGCGCTTTGGGCCTCTAGCTGGAGGTATTCGTCGGGGGTGAGGGGAGCCTGAGGCGAGGCAATCATGGGAATTGGGGGCAGGGACAGCGAGCGGCAACCCGAGGGGCTTGAACAGGTAAAACTTTGGCCTTATGTGCCAATTGTTACTTGTGCTTGAGGATCAGATGAACTAATATCAATCCTCATAGCTGTGCAGAGCAGCTTGCTTTTCCCCGAAAACTGGAACTGACGCTACCGGCAAGTGGTGAGACACAAACCGGCAGCTGACCCAAACGACAGTCACAGCCTGCCGTAGGGCTTCGCTTATTTTAGCGGCCCTGCTACTCGCAAACGTCTTTGGAAAACCAGCTCTTTCGGGGATTCCTACCCATTAAGTGAAAGGAATCCCCTGATCATGCTGCAAATTCAATACTTCTTGTCGTCTCCCTACGCAGAGGCGACCCAACCTGCTGCGCCTAAAATTCCCCTGGTGCAGCCCCGACGTAGGCGGCTGCGCCTCTACCTAGTGGGGTCTGAGGCCGATACGCGAGGGGCCATAGCTAGCCTTCACCACCTTGGCTACGCTGAGCAGTTCGAGTGGAGCCACATCGTCGAAATTCCCGAAGGCGGCTTGCTAGTGCGCCCTGACCCGGGAGACGTGTTGCGTTACCTCCAGCGCTACCCGTCGGCAAGACCGCCTGCTGGGTAGTTGAGTGGATGGGTGAGGGGTGGATGAGTCGAGGGGTGGATCTGCTACGAGTTGCTCGAAGCTTCGGCACCTGCAATGAGGCGCTTGAGCAGGGGCAGCAGCATTTGGGCCTCGTCGTCTTCTACATGAGTTGCAAAGTAGGTTGCGATCGCATCGCTATAAACGACCCACATCTTCTGCTGCATCGCTAGCCCTTCCTCAGTCAGCACTGCAAAGGTGCCCCGGCGATCGGTTGGGCAGGATTTGCGGCACAGCAGTCCGGCCCGCTCTAGGCGATCAACTAAGCGGGTGAGATTGCTGCGGCTCAGCAGAACCCTATCGGCCAGTTCGCTCAGCCGCAGGCTGTGGTCGGGCGCTTCTTTAAGCGTGTACAGCACGTCGTACCAGTCCATTGACGGCAGGTTGGCCTCGGCCAGCGCTTTCTCCATGCGCTCCAGCAGGCGGGTGTGAGCCGTTAGAAATAGTCGCCAGAGTGAACTTCTCAGGCTGTCTAGTGGAAGTTGAGTGGTCATAAAATGAGTATGCCAAAAAAGTAGTTGCATTTTCAACTACTGGGTGTTACTTTGAATTTAGTTGCAAAAGAAATCACTTCATCTGCAACTATCCGAAGAGTTTTCTAATCCTGTTTCACCTGGAGACATCACCATGAGTACCGAACTACAAACCACCACCGATCTGAGAGCCGCCTTTGAAGATATCAAAGAGCTTTTCCTCCAAGGCAAAGCCCTAGAAGCCTTTGACAAGTACTACGCCGACACCGTAGTCATGCAAGAGAACGAAGCCCCCGCCACCATCGGCAAAGCCGAAAACCGCCAACGGGAAGAAGAGTTTTTCGGCAAAGTCACCGAACTACGAGGCATCGAATTCAAAGGCGTGGCCTTTGGCGACGACCTCGTCATCTCCGAGTGGTACTACGACTACACCCATGCCGATTGGGGCGATCGCCGCTATCACCAGGTATCTGTCCAACGCTGGCAAAACGGGAAAGTCGTACACGAGCGGTTTTATTACGGAGCGTAGAAGGGTAGGGGGTGGATGGGTAACGAACTGCCCTGCTACCCATCCACCCTCACACTCCTCAGGGCACCAAAACGCTCCCCTCATGCCCTGTCTGCCGGTAGCGATCAAGTGCAGACTTTGCGATCGCAACCCCCTCTCCTGCTTTCACCAGGGCGACACAAGCTCCGCCAAATCCAGCTCCGGTCAGTCTTGCACCAAAGACGCCGGGGCTGTTTTGCAGAATGTCGACGAGCTGATCCAGCCCTTCAACGGAGACCTCGTAGTCATCGCGCAGGCTGGCTTGGGAGGCGTTCATCAGCTGTCCAAACTGTTCGGCAGAGACGCCCTGCTTAGCCTGCAGCACCCGGCCATTTTCAGTGATCACGTGGCGGGCGCGCTGCTGCAACGGTTCGGCTAGGGGTGCGATCGCATCTAAATCAGTCACGTCTCGCAGGGCCTTCACGCCGAGTTCGTGGGCGGCTTCTTCGCACTCGGCTCGCCGCTGGTTGTAGCCGCTGCCTGCTAAGGTGCGGGGAATGCCGCTGTCCATCACGACGATTTCTGCACCCTCGGGCAGGGGCAGCAGCGATCGCTCCAGGGTGCGCGTATCGAGGAACAGCAGGTGCTCGGCGTCGGCCAGGCTAGAGGCCATCTGGTCCATAATGCCGCACTGCACGCCCGCATACTGTCGTTCGGCCTGCTGGCCGAGCTGGGCAATCTTCACGTCATCGAGATCGAGGTTGAGGAGCGATCGCAGGCCTCGCAGCACCGCCACCTCCAGCGCCGCACTGCTCGACAACCCCGACCCCATTGGGACTGCTGAGGTGACATATATATTGAGGGGCGGCACGGTAATGCCCT
>JACVRP010000022.1 GCA_014534385.1 Cyanobacteria bacterium Co-bin13 | reverse complement strand
GCATCAAAGTCCTCCGGGCTAAACTCACTCAGCGCATTCGAAGTCTGATCGCTGATGTCGATGCCGACCTCTTGCATGGTTGCGATCGCTTCTGGCCGCACCTGACTGGCCTCAAGCCCTGAACTAGTGACAGCAATCTTTCCAGCGCCCAAGGTCTTGGCAAACCCTTCCGCCATTTGGGACCGCGCGGAATTTTTTCGGCACACAAACATCACACGCTTCATTGTGGGGTTCTCCTTTGTTGCGTAGGTTGTACTGATTTGTGGAAGTGGATGAGTGGGAAGGTGGATGGGTGGATGAGTGGATGGGTGGTAGTCTGCTGGCTCTTGGTTCTTAACTCCCAATGTTTGGCTTCTGACCAAACCCCTTACCCATTCACCCCCTGCCCATCCACCCACCTACCCCAACGGCTTCACACAGCGCGGATCGCGTAGCGTCGCTTTCTCCGGCTCGCGGGGAAACCAGAACGCGGTGCGCTTGCAAACCTCGACCAGCATCAGCATGACGGGCACTTCGATCAGCACGCCGACGACTGTGGCTAGAGCTGCGCCAGAGTTGAGGCCAAAGAGGGTAACGGCGGTTGCGATCGCAACTTCAAAGTGATTGCTCGCCCCAATTAGCGCTGCTGGGGCGGCATCTTCGTAGACCATGCCCAGCTTTTGGGCGGCCACGTAAGAAATCAGAAAAATAAAGTTGGTTTGGATGAACAGCGGCACCGCAATCAGCAGAATGTGCAGCGGGTTCTCCACAATCAGGTCGCCTTTAAAGGCAAACAGCAGCACTAGGGTCAGCAGCAGCGCTACCACGGCTACTGGGCTGAGATACTTCAAAAACACGTCCTCAAACCAGGCCCGACCCTTGTTCCGCAAAATCCAGCTGCGCGATACTGCCCCAGCCAGCAGCGGTAGACCGACATAAACCAGCACCGACAGCACAATTGTTTCCCAGGGCACTGCCAGGTTGTTAGCCGCCAGCAGCCAGCGACCGAGGGGCGCATAGAGAAACAGCATCGCTAGCGAGTTAATCGCCACCATCACCAGGGTATGCCCCTGATTGCTGAAAGACAGATAGCCCCACATCAGCACCATTGCCGTACAAGGGGCAATGCCCAGCAAAATCGTGCCAGCAATGTAGGAGTCGGCCAACGCTACCTGTGCCCCCCGAATCAGCTCCGTTCCCTGGATCAGTGGTCTAAACAGCCAGCCTAAAAAGAACTGGGCAAAGACCACCATCGTGAACGGCTTAATCAGCCAGTTCACGACCAGCGTCAGCATGACGGGCCGGGGTGCCTGCGCGGCTCGCTTGGCCTGACCAAAGTCAATCTTGACCATGACCGTGTACATCATGAAAAAGAGTCAGATTGCGATGGTAATCGACACCTGATAAATGCTCATGGCATCCAGTGCAATGGCTATGCCGGGAAACAGCCGCCCTAGCAAAATGCCCGCAAAAATGCAGAGAAATACCCAGAGCGTCAGATAACGCTCAAAAAAATTGAGCTTGCCTCCAGCCTGAAAGGCTTTTGGATTACTCTCGGTTTGATTGATACTCATAGGGTGGGCTGCGAATCCTGACCCTTACATCATTTCAAAAAAAATTGATTTGTCAAGGGCCAAAAATCTCTGGAGTGAGGGGTTGCGATCGCAGCTACTTAGATGAGTTGCCGTCTAAGCAGACGCGGGCAGGCAAGATCGGGCTAAATCGGCGAAACTCTGACAGGTACTGCTCCAAGACCACAAATTCAGTCAAATTAAGGCTGTAATAAACCCAGCGTCCCTCTTGCCGCCCTCTAATGAGCCCTGCTTCCTTAAGAATCTTGAGGTGAAAAGAGAGCTTAGACTGAGCCAGGTCTAACTGCTCACACAGGTCGCATACACACAGCTCCTGCTCCCGCAGAAGTTCCAGAACCGCAACCCGAATGGGATCAGACAGGGCCTTAAACCCTATAACAACTTTTGTTGGTGAGTCTTGAACTGCTCTAATCATCAACTTTACTTGAATAAAGCCTGTCGTTGCAGTGTAGCAAATCCCCTGAGGTCTGCCTCCCGGCTACCCTCAGCACAAAAGGCCGTTAACGCTTTATTAACTTCAGTCAGTAAAAATCAACTCAACGCTTGCGTTTCTGACGCATATCGCACGTGAACCCAGTCCTCGCCTCTGGTGGGGACTTTTTTGCTAGCCGAGAACCTGCTTAAGCTTTACCAGCAGGCTCTCGATAAATTCCGTAGGCAGCAAAGATGCCCAAAACAAAGCCAAACAGGTGCCCCCACCAGGCCACCATCGGCTGCGTGGGGAAAACGCCCCAGATAAAGGCGCTGTAGTTGACTAAAACAAAAACCGAAATCAGCAGCGGAATAATTCGCTTTTCTAGCCAGCCAATCACCAGGAGATAGCCAAACAGCGTATAGACTACACCACTGAGGCCGTGCGCGCTCTGCGGCCCCAGCAGCCAGGTTGCCAGCCCGCCGCCCAACCAACCTATGCAAAACGTAATCCAAAAGTCGCGCCTGCTCTTGGCCAAAATCAGCCAGCTAAATAGGACAAACGCAATACTGTTACCGATTAAGTGGCCAAACCCTCCGTGGGAGAAGGCCGATAGAAAAATTCCCGGAATGCCCTCAAGGGTACGAGGATGTACCGGCAGGTTCCACTGCCCCCGAAAAAAAACCTGGTCTACAATCTCCTGAATCCAGGGGACAGCCAAAATCTGAACTGGCAGCAGGGCGTTGCTTTTCCACCGAGCCAGCATTCCTCCCTGTCTAGGCGTGGCAGCTTGGCCCTTCGGCAGCGGCTCCAAGGGAGCCTTGGCAGGTCGATGGGCAACGGTTTCTTGCTCAACCTCAGCGGCTAACTGGTCAAGTCGGGCCTGGAGTTCGGGGTCGCTCATAGAGAGATACAAGAGAGACGCTAGCAATACTGCCAGATTAGCCTGTTCCGCTCCAAAACGCCCACAAAGAGGGCGCGAGCAGCAGTTTGCAGTCGGGTAAAGCCCTGGTCTTCCTCATCCCTTAGAGGATTAAGGTAGTATTCCTTGAGACTTACGACCTCGGGCAGAGGAAGAAAAAACTGTGTAGTTTCTCTCCAGCAAAAGCAGGTGATCCAGCAGGGAAGTAACTACTACATTGCAATGATCAATAGGTGTCATAAAAGATTATTAAACTAGCCAGAAGAGCTGCCTCTATCGGGGCTCTCTTTATTGATAAAGAATGTGATCTAAATGTGATCTAAAAAACAATTAAACTGTGATTTTGGCTGAGCTTGCTGCTGGGCTAAAATCAAGCAGGCGTCGCTATTTCAGGCGTTAAAGCAACTAAAGAGATAGGGAAAGGAACTGAGCAGTTACAGAACTTAAGACTGTGCCTTGAAGAGCATCAATCGAAATCCAAAGGTGTCCTTTACAAGGATAAGTTCTGCGCTAAAGGGTGCTCTGTCAATCGGATGGATGTCTGACAGAAATTTATTGCGTTATTACTTCTCTAGCAGGATACGCTAGAGTGCGCATTCCTTAATAATGGAACTAATGTTTGAAGTAAAAAGGAAAAACAGCATGGCGCTAGTTAAGCTGAAAGATTTTTACGCCGATCACGGCGATATCGTGAATGATGATCAGAGCGACATCAAAAATTTTGATGTCTACGCTCAGGGTGAAGACAAGGTTGGTACGGTTAACGACATTCTGGTTGATGAAGCACAAGGTCGTATCCGCTACCTAATTGTAGACACTGGCTTTTGGGTTTTTGGTAAGAAAGTTCTAATGCCCATTGGACTGGCTCAGGTTGACTACACAGGTAAGCGAGTAAACGCAAGAAGCCTGACCAAAGAGCAGGTGGAAAACCTGCCTAATGTAGACGACAGCCTGGAAAAAATTGATGACGATTACGAGGAGCAGGTAAGAGGTGTTTACCGGCCCGCAGCAGGTCGTTCTACGACAAATACAGCCTCTACAGGGACTGCAGCAACGGCAGCTACCGCAGGGCTGGCAGGCACCGCAGCTGCGGCGACGCCGGGCAAGGCATTTGATCGCAACTCCTATAGCTACGATCAAGAACCCGCTCTGTACAACATGCGCGATGACGACCACCAAAGCCTGAAGCTTTACGAAGAGCGCCTAGTCACCAACAAGCGCCGTCAGAAGACGGGCGAAGTTGCTGTTGGTAAGCGCGTTGAAACCAACACGGCTGAGGTTGCAGTGCCTCTTGAGAAAGAGCGAGTGATTGTCGAGCGGACTCCTGGAAGCCAGCAGGCCGTTGATCCCAGCCTGGCAACCTTCCGGGATGGTGAAGTCGAGCACATCGAAGTGTACGAAGAAACGCCTGACATCCAAAAGGAAACTTTTGTGCGGGAAAGCGTTCAGGTTCGTAAGGAAGTCGATCACGACGTCGCCAGAACTAATGAGACAGTGCGTCGGGAAGAGCTCGATATCAAGACCCAAGGTAAGCCCTCTATAGACCAATAGGCTCAAGTGCAAACTTGTCTGCCTTGTCTACTGCTGGCCTCTAGAGGCTAATGCACTTCTCTAAATCAAGCTCCCCAGTTCTAGCCGGACTGGGGAGCTTATTCTATATTCCTGTGGAGCTGCGCCTAGAGCAAAATACGGTGCACCTTCTAAGTACTCAGCTTTTTCCTTCAATGCTGTCTATAGAGTGAATTGTTTTGATCAGTTCCATGAGAGACTTCACCTCTCTAACTAGAGCCTCAACAATGTCACCATCTTTATTCGTCAATATGAAGTGTAGCTTCAGCTCTCGCCAGCTCTTGCTATCTGCAGAGACGCTCTCGTAGGAAAACAAGATGGTTAGATCTTGGTCTGCCGTAAAGGGATCGGCGGTTAGCACCTGAGTAACTATTGCCCCATGCTTTTCGCATAATCTTCTTTCTGTGGGGTAGTTTTCGTCTCTGATAGGTTCTACCACTGCTTTTCCCGGCGCTTCTAAAGCCTTAATGTACTCAAATAGGTTGTATTCTCGCCTTTCACGGCACCGGGCCAGCTGAGCACAAATATCCTCACACAGCAGCACGTTCTTAAGAAAGTCTTCGTCAATGACTCCATCTACCAGCAATCGGTCAATCAACCGCTGCTTTTCATAATGGGTAAATTTTGACTTAGCGATTCCCATCGCAAAATCAGGTGCAAGCTTCTTACCCTCCGCTCTTGCTCTTAACCGCTGCTCAAACTCTTCAATAGTTTTGGGGTGTTGACTATTTGCCAAAGGCTTACCTTCTTTACCGCGAGCAAGGTTGGCACATTAAAGTGTCACACGCAAATCGCAAACTGCGAGTGAAAATTTTACTAGAGTTCTAACGTCAAGCCTGAGTTAGGTTTTCGCTACTTCAACAGGTAAAAGGTAGAACTGTTTGCCTCATCATGGGTTTCATAGTGGCTATGCCATGAGTAAGCTTGCTTCGATATTCTTAATAGCCTAGCTTTTTTTAAGGACAAACGTCACCAGGCGGAGCATAGACTTATTCCGAAGTACCTTCTAGGTCAGCCATAGCGGCATTAACCTCCCTCTCAAGCTGTTCAATGCTGGGCAGGCTCGCTTTTAGCTGCTCCGGCAGCTGATGGGTTGAAACCGCAATGGGGGTGCTGACGTTCCGCAGAGCATATTCGGCCACCGTCTTTTTCTTTGACCGGCACAACACAATACCAAGCGTGGGCTGATCATCGGGATGGCGCAGCAGATCGTCAACTGCCGACACATAAAAATTCATTTTGCCGGTATATTCTGGCCTAAACTCAGTCACCTTTAGGTCAATCACGATGTAGCAGCGCAGCTTGAGATGGTAAAACAGCAGGTCAATCCAGTATTCATCGCCCTCAACCTCCAGGCGATACTGGCTGCCCACAAAAGCAAACCCCACACCCAACTCCAGCAGGAAATCTTTAATCCGCTCCACCAGGGCCTTCTCTAAATCGCGCTCCTGGGCATCTTCGCCCAGCGAAAGAAAGTCAAAGTTATAGGGGTCTTTGATCAGCTGCTGGGCCAAATCCGACTGAGGGGCGGGGAGTGTGCGATCGAAATTGGTCACGGCCTCGCCCTGGCGCTGGTAAAGGCCGCTCTCGATCTGCATCACCAGAATGTTGCGGCTCCAGCCGTTTTCGACGGTTTTTTGGATGTACCAGAGCCGGGCCTGGGGGTCTTTGACCTTGTCTAAAATCATGCAGTTATGGAACCAGGGAATTTGGCCAGCAAGCTGCTGACCAATTTGCCCCTCTGGGTAAGCCTCGGCAAAGGCCCGCATATACTTCAGGTTTGAGCGAGAAAAGCCCTTGATCTCAGGGAACTCCCGCTTTAGGTCGCGGGCCAGCCGATCGATAATCTTTGCGCCCCAGCCTTCCTGCTCCTGCTTGCGTAAAATCTCAGCGCCAATCTGCCAGTAGAGCTGGATTAGCTCTGTGTTGACCGCTAGCGCTGCCTTGACCTGGGCAGCCCGAATTCGGCCTTTTAGGTCGCTCAAAAAGGCGCTGTAGTTTTCATCTGGCAGTAGAGCGGGCTGGCGGGGCATGGTCAAGGCTTGAATGACAGCCTTGATTATGGCCTGATTTTGAGGAGCGTGAGAGCCTTTGGAGCAGCTGCTCTAGAGGCGTTGGGCTGAACAAATATGCGATCGCACCACCAGCCCAACGCCGGTAAAAGGCAGCTGCTGGCTGGGCAACACCCAGCCAGCAGCCAAAGGCACTTACAGCCCCTAGAGCAGCAGCAAAACCAGCAGCCCCGCTAGGGCAGTCATCGGAATGAGGTCATTGCCCCAATCGTCGGCAATGTCGCGCCGCCAGTAGCAGTTAAGGCAAGCATAGCGGCTCTCCCCCTGAGTGACGACTGTGTGCCGTCCGCAGTCGGGGCACTCTAGGTGGTGGGGGTGGTGAGGATGATGAGGTTCGGGCTGATGCATAACCATAGCGTTGTTCTCCTTAAGGTTCCTGTTTTAACTAGAACCGGAAGGCGCTGCCCGCAATGTTCCCCAGTGTGTTAGCAACCTGTGAAGAGGCCCCTCCAGCTAGAGACAACCTCTTCCTTGTGGGGTAAGCTCTGAGAGTCATTGGAGCACCGCTTCCGGTGATGCGGCTCAGGGAACTCGCGGCGATCACTGCAGGGTTCCCTGGCTTTATCGTTATGGGACTCTCGGTTTTTGCCTAGCTGCGCCATGGCTTCTCCCCACACCCCCTGAGAGCAGCGAGTGGGCTAAAAATACCCACCTATTGTGTGTAAAATGCTGCATTTATGCAGTAAAAATCGACATCGCTCCGGCATTTTGTGATCTGTGCTACTGATCTGGCCTAGCAAGTGTGGGAACGTCAGTCCAAGCAATCTTGGATCGAATAGGGCAAAATTTCCCAGAAACCTCAAAAAACCTTTAATTTTTTGACTGATGCCCTTAGACAATGGTGCTGACTCCCAGCGCATCTGTCAGCTCTATTACTTTTTGGCCGCCTGCCTGGCGATGAAGCAAAGAGCACAAGACTCTGGAGTTCCCAATGCCCAGGGTATTGGCTCTCGTTTGGGCAATAGCGAGCTGCGAAGAATAATCAGTCTGCTCCTGCAGGAAAATATTTCTTGGGAAGAAAAAGAGCGGAATCTGGGCAGACTGAGCCGCACAACGACCGGGGGTATTGTAGAGATGCTAGTGGCTCTGCGCCGCCATCTAGCCGATGACTACCAGAACTGGGAAGAGCCTTACACACGGGTATTGACCGCAGAGGATGTGCTGACCGTCCTCTACAAGCTGATCGACCTCACCCCAACCGAACGCCAGCAGCTAAATCTTCCGGCTGGTGATGGGCTGACCCTGCTCCAGCGAGCCCTGCTGATTCTGCAAACGGTAGGTGGGCTAGAAAACTATGAAATGCTTTTGCGAGTTTATAAGGCGGCAATTGGGCTAGATTTTACCAGGGCAGAACCTACCCTCGACAATCTGCTGGCAGCCGATCAGCTCATTACGCGAACGGTGGAGCAGGCGTTGGGTTATTTGCCTAACCGAAGTGCTAAAGGCCAGGACGAAAGCCGTTTTCCTAGCCGCAGTACGACGGTGGAGAACCTAACGCTCAAGGCCAAGCGGGAAATTCGCCGCCTGCTAGCCCGCAGCGGTAATCAGCAAAACTCGGTGATGGACAGCACGATTGTTGATTCCTACGTGCGCCATTACCTGCAGCCTGCCTTTGTGGCAAAGCTGGCCCAGAGCGTAGTGGTCAACGAGCGCCTGACCGACCAGTTTCCCATTTATCTAAAGCGGATTACCCTCACGGCCTGCGGGCCGCTGCCCTTCGCTGATCGCGAGCTAGATGTGCTGAAGCAGGCTGGACCCTATCCGCCCCTGCTGCATCCGGCCCTGCGGCTGTTGGATCAGCCCGGTGGGCCGGATCTGCCGGGACCAGGGGACTATGAGCTGGCTTCTCAGGAGGCAACCCTGGTGGTGGCGGAGTTTTATGTCAAGGTGCCAGAGGGCTACCAGCCTGCGGTGGATGAGATTTTTCAGGGGCTAACCAGCCAAAATCACCGCCGCATTGACTTTTCCCTCAGCAGCACGGGGATTGGCGGAGCCCTATCCCATGTCATTAAGGTGATCAATCGGGCCTTGCTGCAGGATATTCCTTGTCTGCGCGAGTACTTCTCGATTGCCCATGACGTTACCTCAACCCAGTCCATCATTCGCGACAATGTGGCCTCTCCGGTATGGGCCCACAGCCTGGTCAAGCTGTGCCACAAAAAGACGGTGGCGGAAACGCTGCAGGCAAGCGATCGCACCCAGCTCGGCTCCTACGAGGCCTTTGCCTTTGCCGATCCGATTGGCCACGGCGACTACTGCGGCTTTGATTTTCTCCTGGCTCAGGCCCAGGCTTCGCTGCAGGCCCGGCTGCAGGCAATTCGCAGTGCCGGCATTTTACCGAGCAAGTATGTCGAGCACCTGTGCCAGCGCACCGAACGTTTAATGGCGCTGCAGCAGGCCTGGTCTTACTTTCGGGGCTATCCTTTCTCGTCTCTGGCGATGATTGGTATGATCGGGCGGCAAATTTTGCCCCCCAACTCCGAAACTACCCCGCTGACCAAGAGCGATCCCTACATCTATTTCGATGCCTGCCTCTCTATTGTCGAGGCGCTGCTCTCGGAGGGCATTTATCGAACGGCCCGCCGCTACCTGCGGCGGCTGGAGGTGCTGGATCAGTTTGTTGATCAGGGTCTGGAGCTAGTTCAGCCCGAGCCATCATTTGAAGTGTTTTCGGGCGAGCTGATTGTTCGCTACCTGATCTGTCTGGCTAACTACTACTATCTGTACGACACTCAAGACCGGAGGAGCCGCTACCTGCCTCCCCGCTGCCAGCCTGACTTGAATCGGAGCGAACTGGTGCGGCGGGCGTGGGAAGTGCTCGACCAGGCGCAGCAGCACATCAGCATTCGGCTGCGTAAATATGTCGTCATTAATGAGGTGTCTCAGGGCACGTTTCATCCCCACTACGATCTGCTGGCCCGAATTGCCTTTTTGCGGGCCAAGCTGCTGCTGTTTTTTCCCCGCCTGGTGCCGTCGAGTAAGCTCTCTCTACCCACGGAGCGGTTTTCAGGGCAGCAGCGCACCGAAGCCTCGATCCACTGGGGGCGGCTCTATCTGGCTGAAAAAGCCAGGCTTTATGCTGCTGCTGATGGCAACAGCGAAATCTATGCCTGCTATGCCGCTGTGCAGTGCTGGTTTCACCTGATGGCGGCCTATGCCAGCCCCGAGAACCTCAACTTGGATGGGCTGACCGGCAAAAAAGGGGGACTTGCGCCTGAGCAATGCCTGCAGTGGGCCTGCCAGCTACGCGATCACGCCCTGATCAGCTATGCCGAGACCGGACGGCAGTGCTACTACCAGATCAAGGAAAAGAGCGGGCTGCCTAAAGAAGATCTAGACGCCTTTGGCCCCTACCAGATCGAAAAAATTCCCGCGATCTACGAAGCCCGAGGGGAGCAGTACCAGCAGGGACTGCAGTCTGCCCGCGACTTTTTGGTGCTGGATATGGCGCTGTTTGCGATCGCACCCGACCAGCTGCCCAAGCTGTCGCCCAACCACCCCACCCGCAACATCTATCTGTTTGGCACCAACGCCTGCTACCTGTTTTTTGCGCGGGGCCTCTATATGCTCTGTAGCGATGGGGCTGAGGAGTTTGAGGCCGCCGCATCAGACGCCGTGCCAGCGCCCCTCGACTGGAGCAAAAAGCTGTGGCACGCCATGCGCCTGCTCAACACGGCCTGGGCGATTGCCGAAGAAGGCGGCGAGATCCACAAGAGCAAGGAAGATGGAGAGCGGGTTTACCGCATTTCCCGCCCGCTGGCTAGAGACGGTCAGGCCTCTGCCTACTCGCCCCCCGAAGTCGAATCTATTCGAGACCTCTACCCCCGCCGGGTAACCGAGATCGCCGACCTGGGCAAGATCTTTGCGGCAGCCTGTATGGTGCTGCGCCTCTCTTGCGTCTCGCCAGCGGAGCAGGCCTCCCTGTCAACAGACATCGAAAACATCCTGAGTCGGCTGCAAAATCCCTACTACCCCAGCCAAACCCCTACTCTCCAAGCCCTGCTGGCCCGACAGAAGCGCTACAACGGCCACCTCGATGGCTACTTAAGCCGAGCTAAAACAGTCCTGCAACGCTACAAAAATACGGCCAGCCAATCTGTTAATGTTCAGGAGCGGCGAAACGCGCTGGTTAAAGAGCTATTTTCTGGCCTGCTGCTGTCTGAGGGGGAGCGGTCTTAAACTTGGTCTCGACGCAGCTCAAAATCGCCACGAAACCAGCCTAAGCGCTTAAACTGAACGAACGCCATTTTTAAGAGGCTTGTCAATTTCCATGCCCCTGATTCAAGAAACCTTTGTAGAGACGGACTGGGAAGAACCTGCCGAGGCCCGCGAGGCCAGGGATCAGCGGGCTGCCCAGCTAGAGGCTCAGGGCTGGCTCTGCCAGTGCTCTACGCTCTACCGCATCACCGATGGCCGCCGCGTCTTTTTTCTGGAGGCCCGAGAGCCTGAGCAGATCGATGTATCAGACGTGCGGCCTCGCAAAAAGATCACGCCCCGGCAGCCCCGACCAGCAGGCGAAAAGCGGCCGCGAGATTTTGAGGTGCGTTAGCGGCGGTCCGCAATCCTTGTTTATAACTATAGCTGTCGCCCCATTGCTTAGGACATTGAATTGAATGGGGGTGTGGACTCCGCCCTCAGCCAGGGGTTCCACCCCTGCACCCCGTCCTAACACCAGTGGCTAAAGCTATAAATTGAAAAGCAGTTAGTCGGTTCTCAGTGTTATTACGGGGAACTGAGTGGGCATACTCAAATCAACAGGAGGGCGGATACCCTGCCGTCCTTCGATTTGAAGAACCCTCTGTAGGAATATCGGCTATGTTGACCACCACTTCCCCTCGAATCTCTCATCACGGCTGGCAAATTCAGATTGTTGCCGCTGAGCAGGTGTTTTCCTTTGAGTGCTACGCACCTGACCTGCCCGATTTTATGAACGATGCCGAGGTCTACCCCGACTGGCAAACTGCCCATGCTGCTGCCTGCCAGTTTGTTGATCGCGAGATTGCCATTGCAGCTTTAATTGATCTGGCGAATGACTGGCTGGCTTCCGAGCTGGTGAGTGAAGACGAATACTGGAACCTCACCAGCTTTGACTAATCAGCTTTAACTTATCGCCAGCGGCCTTGGGCCTAACAGGTCTAGCCCTTAGAGGCGATGGGCTGATTGAGAAAAACGGTTAGTTGCTCTACGCCTCGCTGCAGTCGGCGAGCTACCGTCATAGAGCTAATGCCCATTTGCTCGGCTACCTGCTTGCGCGGGATGTCGTTCAGGTAAACTTGCTCCACGATGGTGCGGGTCTTCTCCTCCAGCTGACTCAGGGCCTGCTGTAGCTGTGCCCGGTCTTCTTCCCAGCTCATCAGCTTTTGAGCCTCGGGATTGGGCAGGAGGTCGCCCAGGGTGGTGCTGCTATCTTCTCCACCGTTGCTGACGGTGGCATCAAGGCTGAGCAGTGAGCGGTTGCTGTTAGCCAGCTTTACCTGCTGCCACTCGGCAACGGTGACGCCCAACTCCGAAGCAATCTCTTCATCCTTAGGCAGGCGGCCTAGCTGTTGGGTTAGGGTGTCGCGGACCCGCTTGGCGGTTCGCTGCAGGTCTTGCCAGCGCCGAGGAATTTTGACGGTGCCGCTGCGATCGCGCAGGTAGTGCAGAACTTCACCCCGGATGTAGGGTACGGCAAAGGAACTAAAGGCGTTGCCCTGCTTGGGATCGAAGCGCTCAATGGCGTTGATTAAACCGAGGTAGCCGACCTGCTCCAGGTCTTCAAACGATTCGGTGCACTGTTGGCTGAGCCGATGAACAACCTTACGAACGAGACCTACATTCATTCGCACCAGCTGATTGCGCAGGGCAACTGAAGGGTTCTGGTGGTAGGCAACGAGCAGTTCCATCGGCTTGGCTTGGGAGGAGGTCAGGGCAGGCATCTTGGGTTCCGGGGGCGAGTGGATTTCGGAGATGTGCCCATTGTCAGATTAGTGACGGGTTGACCAAACCGTTGTTCTACGGGAATCTCTGGAAGGCACTTAGAGTTTCTCCGCAAAAGTACGGAGTCGGTCTACGGATGCCTTCGACCAAGTCTTGCCGTGCTCTGTCACAAACCATTGCTGCGCCGTTCTTTCAGCTTAAGAAACGAGCTCAAGCAAAAGCAGCACGGTGATAGCATTCTTTATCAAAAGATTAAGTTAGCCAACAGCCTGCCTCGCCCCAAACCGCGACAAGCACACTGCTAATAGCCGTGCTCCCCATTAGAACTACGGATGCCGCACCTACGTAAATCCCTGCTCCCCTACTCCCCCGCCCCTCCGCTCCCCCGCTCGCCTCTACCAATCCGCAGCGACGTGAACCAGCCTACAAACCGCTCTCACCAACGCCTCTGGATCCACGGGCTTAGAGAGGTGCAGCTGAAACCCGGCCTGGAGGGCCTGCTGCTGGTCGAATTCTCCGGCATAGGCGGTCAGGGCGATTGCCGGAGTTTGCCCGCCTTGTTCGGGCTGTAGGGCTCTGACCTGGCGGATCAGCATATATCCGTCTTGATCGGGCATACCAATATCGCTGACCAGCACATCAGGTGGGGCCTGGGCTAGGGTGGCTAGCGCTTCGCCTGCGTTGGCAGCTGAGCGGACCCTGGCCCCTGCCTGCTCCAGCACAAAGACCACAAACTCGCGGCTATCGTCTTCATCATCGACGACTAGAAGTTGCCTGCCTGCTAGGGGTGCGGTGGGTGCGGTCGGGGAAGCGTTGCGATCGCACTCATCCTCAGCCCCTGCGCTGTCGCCTCGAAACAGCGGTAGCCTCACCGTGAACGTTGCACCCTGGCCTTCCCCCGGACTCTCGGCCGTAATGATGCCCCCGTGCAGCTCTACCAAATGCCGCACAATCGCCAACCCCAACCCCAGGCCGCCAAATTTACGGGTCGTTGTGCTGTCAGCCTGCCGGAAGTAGTCAAATATTCTCGGCAAAACGGCGGGGGAAATGCCCTCTCCGGTGTCGCTGACCGTAATTTGCGCATACTGACCAATGGGCTCTAGGCGCACCTCGACCCGGCCCCCAGCGGGGGTAAATTTGACGGCATTAGAAAGCAAATTCCAGAATACCTGCTGCAGGCGGGTTGAGTCGCCCGCCACCTGTAAGGGAGAGATAGAAAGCGGAAGTCGGGAGGAGGCCTCTGGCGCGTCACCTCTCTTTCCTAAGTCCTCTCTGATCACGGCAATTCCCTTTGCTTCGGCCGCCAGCCGCACCGTCTCAATGGCGGCGCTGATGGCTGAGCTGAGGTTGACCGGGCTGATTGTCAGCCTCAGCTTGCCCTGCAAAATGCGGGAGACATCGAGCAGATCTTCTATTAGTTCAGACTGGAGTCTGGCGTTGCGCTCAATCACGCTAACGGCTTGGGCGGTTTGAACCGACGTGAGCTTGTTGGACTGCAGCAGCTTTGACCAGCCGAGAATCGGGTTGAGGGGCGATCGCAACTCGTGGGAGAGCACTGCCAAAAATTCATCCTTTACTCGGTTAGCGGCCTGGGCTTCTTCTCGCGCGGCTTCGGCAGCTGAGCGGGCCTGCTGCTCTGCCTCATAAAGGCGGGCATTTTCAACGGCGACCGAAGCCATCTGAGCCAGCTGCACCAAAATGGCCTCGTCGGCAGCGGTAAATTCCCCCTCATGTTTATCTGAGAGCTGAATTAGCCCCATGTTCTCACCGTCGCGGGCCACTAGCGGAGCGGCTAGCCAGCCCCGCATCGGCGGATGTTTTTCGGCCTCCTTACCAAAGCCGCGCCAGCGGGGATGGGCTTCGAGTTCGGCCTGGGTCATGCGCATGGGGCGATTAAGGTGGCAGACACAGGCATAGATGCCGGAGCCATCCGATTTTTCGTCGTAGTCGCGCCACTGGGCGTACTTGTCCGACAGGTAAATGGCGGTAATGGCCTGAGCCCAGTTTTGGTCAATGGTCATGCTCGTGACAGACTGGTGAGACCCGACGATGACCGCTGCCTGATCGGTGATCAGTCGGAGAACATCTTCTACAGAGAGGGCGGAGTTGATTGCCAGGGCGGCGGTAGTCAGCCCCTGCAGCTGGTTGGCATAGTGGCGCTCTCGGGCTAAGATTTGCTCCCGCTCCAGTTCAGTCCGCCTGCGCTCAGTGATATCTCGGGAGATACACAGAAACCGCTCGACCTGTCCGGCCGCTCCGAGAATGGCCGTAACTTTGTTGTCCCACCACTTCGGTTCGCCGGTTTCGCTGGAACGGTAGCCTTGAAAGGTGCCGACACCCCCCGACCTGGCAGCCTCTATCGCGAGCAGTGCGACCTGCTGGTCCACTCCCTGCCAAGATTCACTCCAGGAGCGGTGGAGAAACGGTCTGATATCGGCAATGTCCAGTAGGGTCTGCCCGCCTGGGCTCATATACAGGAGATGCCCCTCCAAATCCAAGACTTTGATGCAGTCGTCGCTGCTGTTGAGCACCTGACGGGTAAGGGCTTCGCTCTCGCGCAGGGCAATTTCGGTCTGCTTAAGTTCGGAGATATCAATGGCGGCACAGGTCACACCGATAACTGTGTGGTCAGCGCCCCACAGCGGCTCGACCGTCAGATCGTAGAAGTAGTCCTGGCCGTTTTGGGTGATCTGCACGTTGGCCCGGGTGCCGACGCCGGTATTTAAGACCTGGCGCTTAATCTGAGTCAGCTCAGCAGCTTGCTCGACGGGGACCAGATCAGCATCCTGTTTGCCAATGACTTCCTCTGCACGGAAGCCCAAGGCTGGATTGTAAATCCAGGTGTAGCGCAGGTTTTGGTCCTGGTTGAAAACGGCGATAGGGGCATTTTGCAGGGCCACTCGCAGCCGTTCTTCTGCGGCTTCTAGGGCGGCTTCGGTATGTCTCCGGTCTGTCACGTCGGCGACAAAGGTGGTCAGCATTTCCGGGGAGGGGTAGACCCGATATTCAAACCAGCGCTCCCAAGTAGGGTAGAAATACTCAAACTGAACGGCTGCTTGGGCAGCCATCGCCTGATGAAATTGGGTATAAACCTCGGTGCCGACCACGTCGGGAAATAGCTCCCAAACGTTTTGACCCAGCACCTGCTCCTGGGATAGGCCAATGATTTGGGCGTTGCGGCTGTTGCAGTAGGTAAAGCACCAGTCGCGATCGAGGATGAAAAACCCGTCGTTAATGCTCGATAAAACGCTTTCTACGCTGCGCTGGGCGATTTCTGCTACCTGTCTGAGGTTCTGCTCGCGCTGGGTAGCTTCTCGCCGCAGCTGCGCCAGCTTCAGGCTGGCCTCGACCCGCGCCAACAGCTCTCGGGCTGAAAAGGGCTTCACCAGGTAGTCGTCGGCACCGGCCTCTAGGCCCTCCATGCGCGACTCTTCTCCAGCTCGGGCCGACAGCAGAATAATCGGGATCTCGCAGGTGCTCGGGTTAGTCCGCAGCTGTCGCAGCACGCCAAAGCCGTCTAGCCCCGGCATCATCACGTCGAGCAGCACTAGGTCAGGGCGCTGCTGCTGAATCATCGCTAAAGCTGCCAGGCCATCGGCGACTGCCGCTACCTCATACTGCTGGCGCAGCAAGCGCCCAACATAGTCGCGCATGTCGGCATTGTCGTCGGCCAGAAGAATGCGGGCAGGGGGAGCAGCGGTGGCAGGCAGGGGAGCGGCGGCAGGCGGGAGGAGGCCTGGGGCTGATCCTGACGCGCCTCCGTCTGGGGTTGGCAGCCAGCGCAGGGCCTCCTCTATATAGGGAATAGCGCCTGCCCCGACAGCGGTTTGCGATCGCACCTGGCTCACCTGCTCCTGGGGCAGGTGGGCTGTCCCTGTCGGGATCGATACCGTAAACGTGCTGCCCTGGCCTAAAACACTTTCAACCTCAAGGCTGCCCGCGTGCAGCTTGACCAGCTCCTGAATCAGCGAAAGGCCAATGCCCGATCCCTCAAAGCTGCGGCTCTGTGCCCCTTTAACCCGGTGAAACCGCTCGAATAGGTGGGGCAGTTCTTCGGCGGGGATGCCGATGCCGGTGTCGTGGACTTCGAGGACGACGGAGGACAGGGGGACAGGGGGACGCGGAGACACGGGGAACCGGACCAGACCAGACAGAGATCCTACGCTATCTAAACTCTCCGCGTCCCCGTGTCTCCCCCTCTCCGCGTCCTCCGCCTGGTTTTCCAAGCCACTTATACAGCGTAAACTAACTCGAATCTCCCCGGTAAACGTGAACTTAAAGGCATTAGAGAGCAGGTTGAGCACGATCTTCTCCCACATCTCCCGATCCACGTACACCGGCTCAGGCAGCGGCGGGCAGTCTACCGCCAGCCGCAAATTGGCCTGCTCGATAGTGGATCGAAATACGCTGGCCAGCTCTGTCGTAAAGCCAGCCAGATCGGTTGCCTCATAGGTCGCCTGAATACGCCCAGCCTCAATGCGCGAGAAATCGAGCAGGGTGTTGACCAGCTTCAGCAGGCGCAGGCTGTTGCGATGGGCAAGCTGGAGCTGGTTTTTCAAAGTAGATGGGGGCTCGGCCCCTCGCTCACCCATCCACCTATCCACTCTCCCACTCTCCCACGCCTCCACGCTCGCCAACGCATCCTCCAACGGCCCCAACATCAAAGTTAGCGGCGTGCGAAACTCGTGGCTGACGTTGCTGAAAAAGACAGTTTTGGCCTGGTCGAGTTCTGCCAGGGCTTCGGCCCGCTGGCGCTCTTCCTCATAGGCCTGGGCATTGGCAATGCTGGCAGCGATTTGGGCTGCAACCAGGTTGAGAAACCGTCGGTAGTTGTCGTCGAAGAGCCGAAACGGATTGAGGCCCGCAACCAAGACGCCTGCTTTGCCAGCCAGCCCGGTAGGGGCGATGGGCATGACTACCGCCTGCTGGGGGGGAAGGTTCCAAGCTCCGGTGGGCAGGTCGCTAAACCGCTGGCTGAGATTCGAGATTAGGCAGGGCTCGTGGGTTTCGAGGACTGCCGCAAAGGGCCAGGCGGTGTCCTCTAGGGAAAGGGTCTGAGGCGCAACTGGGTGGCCTGGTTCAAGGCCGCAGGTGCCTGCCAGGGTAGCCTGCTGCTGCTCCGGATCAATCAGATAAATGGCCGCAAAGGGAAAGTCGTAGGGGTTGCTGGCCAAACAGCGGGCACTGAGCGTGCAGGCGGCGTCAAACGTACGGGCATCTGCTGTGCTGGCAGCGAGTTCTTTGAGCAGGGCTAGCTGGCGTTCGCCGATAATGCGCTGGGTATCGTCGGTATTGGCACAGATAATGCCGCCGGTATCTCCCTGCTCGTTGGGAATGGGGCTGTAGGAAAAGGTGTAGTAAGTTTCTTCGGGGTAGCCGTTGCGCTCCATGATCAGCAGGAGCGCTTCGTCGTAAGTGCCCTCGTTTTGGTACATGACCGACTCTGCCCGAGGCCCCACCTGATCCCAAATTTAGCGCCAGACTTCGGTGGCAGACTGGCCCAGGG